>NZ_JTLD01000034.1 GCF_000798815.1 Alistipes sp. ZOR0009
CAACGAAGGCGGCGCACTCGGCAACCAAGCCTCCGCACTAAACAACGAAGGCGGCGCACTCGGCAACCAAGCCTCCGCACTCAGCAACGAGGGCTCCGCACTAAACAACGAAGGCTCCGCACTCAGCAACCAAGCCTCCGCACTAAACTACGAAGCCTCCGCACTCGGCAACCAAGCCAGCGCACTAAACAACGAAGGCTCCGCACTCAGCAACGAGGGCGGCGCACTCGGCAACCAAGCGATATCCATCCCCTACCCTAGCGAAAGCGGCAGCTGGGGCTAGGCATGAGCCAGCACCATCGATGCTGAGACGAGTAACGAAGGAGGCGCGTCGGCCGTGGAGGAGGTTGGAAGGGGCTGCAGGGCGTGGGGAGCCAGCGGAGAGCGGCAAGGTGGCAGGGGGAGCCATCGACCCCAAAAAGAAGCATGGTGGCAGGCGATGGCGGAAGGGGCGACATAAAAAAATCGGGTAAGGGGCTTACACAAGAACCTTACCCGCAAAAAAAATTGTTCATGATCTTTTATATGGTCACTTTGCTTTCCTAAACTCGATGGCGCCAACCCGCTTATACTCGGGGCTTGCGGTGCCGTAAAGGGATTTAACGTACGCCTTTACGGTAAGCGCCACATCGACCAAGCCGGTTGTTGGCTCGTACAGCTCGGCGTTGCGAGCATCGCGGGCGCTATCGAGCGATATTTTTGCTGCATTGCAGGCGTTATTTTTGGTTCTGAGATTGGTGGCCACGGTGCGTAGCGCGGTAAGCTTGAGCTCCGGCTCGTTGGGTGCGTACTCGGGGGTGGCCGCTAGGAACTCCACCAGCCTGTCGAAGTTATCGACCTGGCTATCGAAGCTGCGCTGCGATACCGAAACCGTTTTAGGGGCGCTGGCGGCAGCGGTCGCCTTGGAGGCTGCCTTGGAGGAGGAGCTGCGCGTACCCCTAATTTTACGAACGATGGAGGCTGCCGAGGCATCGGTGGTATCGGAGGAGGAGGAGGCGCACAATCCGTTGTAAACGCGGGTAACGAGCCCATCCATCTCGGAGAAGGAGCTGTCGCGCTCCTCGCAGGCCTTAGCATAGGCGGGCATGGCCACGTTTACCGCATCGACGGCGGCACGGGCTGTCTTCTCCTTTAGGGAGAGCGCCGTTAGCGCTATGGAGGGATTGGTTGGATTGTACTTCTCGCCCATGCTGGTTGCATTGGCTATTAAAGAAGAAAAGTTGTCGACGTTTTTTGCATGACCAGTCTCTGAAAAAGTTGCCATGTTTGATAAGATTAATTGTTAGAATTAAGGTTATTGGCCTTAAAATTAAAAACACATATTAACATGCGCAAGTGTTTTTATGACTTTTTTTAGCTACACCCGCATTTTTTTTTATGCTACCACCCTCATAATGCGTGTAGAATGATTTTGATGTTGTTTTTTTTTAACCATAGAGGGGTGTGGGAAGGGGAAAATGGGTATATTTACATCTAAATAGATCCCTAAAAGCATAATAAAACAGGAAGTTTCGACTGAAAGTACCTAAACTATAACCAAAATCGGAAATGCCAACTGGCTATATGTTAAGACATGCAAAATACCAATATATAAAGAAGGACGAAGTTTTCAAACAAAAGACAAACCTCCAGAAAACAGCATTAGACTACAGAGAATAGAACAGGAGTCTAAAAAACTGTATTATTAACTAAATAAAAACCAGTTATACCATGTCAAATTTAAAAAACTACACAAGCGTTGTTTTATATTACCTCCGATACAACAAGGTAGAAACATTGATATTTATTCTAAGCACATTAGCTTTATTCTATAGCATATTAGATTATATAATTTCTATAAACAAAGATGGTCAAAAATGGATTAAGATTATAATTACAGGAGCAATATTTGTTACTAATTTTATTAATTGGATTTACAAGTCACATAAAAACAAAACAAATGGATACGTCATAACGAACATACCTATTGATTATAAAAAAACAATCCCTGAAACTAATTACAAAATCGAAGGATACAAAACAAACAATGGCATTAACTATATTACCTATTCAGATATATTAAACCAAGAATTAATCGAATGCAATAATAGAACAATAAAAATAAAAATTGACAACGATAAGAAAAAAAGCATACATGAATTCATAAAAAAAAATTTCAAACATCTTTTTTTATTCATAAAATCATACTGTGCTGAAAGTTTGACAACCAATAGAAATATTTACAATGAATCAAAACTTTGCTTATCCAAGGATATCAAAATGAATGACTCCGTTTATTGCTACAAAAACAGTTATTACGACTCCATTGTTACCAACATGACTGTAAACAAACAACTAACAAAAAGCAATAATAGAGAAATAATTTTCAAACATCCAGAAAATGCTTATTTAGAAAACAATAAGATTAAATCAATTACATGCACAAAATTAAATAATCACATTGGGGTTAGTACAATTGCGATCACAAAAGACAATTATATCTTCTTATGGATACAAAACGACAAATCAATGTCTTCAATTGGGCTTATAGCACCATCAGGAAGTGGATCTTGCGACTGGAAAGATTTTATTGCCGACGACTTTATTAAAACAATAAAAAATGCAATGAAAAGGGAATTAATAGAAGAAAGCATGCACAAAAGAAATAATAATAAAATAGAAAGTAAAACCTTAATCACAGGTTTTTTCCGTTGGCTAGACAAAGGTGGAAAACCCGAATTTGTTGGAATTACAAAATTAAATATTTACATCACTAATTTAAGAGCTAATATTAATGAAGTAATGGAACCAAATATGCATATAAAAAAAACATCTCTCAACAATAATTTTGGGACATTACAAGAATTTGAGACACTACTTAAAGATTTACTAAATAACAAAGCAGTATCCGTTCCTCTACACTACAATATCAATACAATTTTATCAACAATTAAAACAAACCCCACATTAATTGAAAATTTCATCAATCACCAATTTGAAATAGAATCGAAATAATAGATCCAATAATATCTGTAGATATGCAAGGGAGATGGTTCTCAATAGACACCTTAATCCAAACTGAGTCCCTTATAGTAAATATAGATAATGCATGGCATACTGCAAATAGCATTTTTTTGAGATAGAAACATTACCTGAATTTTATCCCACAAAAGGCTGCTAGCTAAAAATGCGAGTCAAAATTGCATCGGACAGAAAAAATATAAATATATTTAGGCATCAAACGTCAGGAAAGGGGTATAAAAGGCCACTTAGGCACCTATCAACCTGCTGCCATATTTTACTATACATTAAATAGCATCGTAAAATGGTAAAATGTCAAGCTTGTAGAACAAGATTTGCCGAAATTGTAGAGAGCGACGAGAGCGAAAGCCACCCATACGTGCTATGCTCGTCGTGCTACAATCGGCTTATCAACACAACTCTACGCCCACTGGAATACTTTAACCTAAAGGCGATACATGGGGATACGCCATCGCTAAGCGAGTACCTATACGACGAGAATGGGGTAGCCTTAAAGCCTTCGGAAGAGGTGGTGCAGAAGGATAGCCTGGCCTTCCCCAAGCTGGAGAACATTAAGGATGACTACGAGATGCTTATCAGCTACTCGATTCTGCGCTGGAACTGGGACGAGGAGGCGATTTACGCCCTCGAGAAGTTCGATAAGGCCGAGATTCTCTTCTCGCTAAATAGACGAATCAACGAAAACAGGGAGCTTAGCGATAAGATCTACGATCTGGCCTCGATAGTGCTGGGCCCGTATGCCGACGACTGGATTAGAGCCGAATGGCGGCTTAGGGATAAAAAGTACTTTTACGTGTATGCCGAGGCCCTAGCGCGCTGTCTACCCGTAAGCGAGGGCTTTTACTACTTTACCGAGGCCATCCACGAGTCTGAGAAAGATGATTTCTACTTCGGAAACATCAGTAGCCTTCGTGTTTTTCAATACAAGGGAACGCTTGATTGGATTGAAAACAATGTCCCCAAGGATGAGAAAGACATCTCGAGATGGAGCCTTGCGGCTGCGGTGTCTCAGCTGGATTGGGCTAGGGTAAAGAAATGGATAAGCATGGGGCCGCCTCTAGGCATAATTGCGCTAGACTGCCTAGTGTACTGCATTGCCAGCTCGATGCCTCGCGAAGAGGCTTTCTGGAAGAACGACCCTCCTGCAATACTACACGATCCCGATACGATAGAAAATATGAACGAGGTGCTGGATAGCTATACGACCAAGGATGACAATAAAAACGTAAAGCTCCTGATTGAGACGCTAAAGAAAAACTGGCATCTGATACTTCATCAAGAGAAACAGGAGCAGGAGGGAACGGAGGGAACGGAGTAATCTACGCCTCTACCTCCCTACCAAATGAAAAATCGCTACTTTTAGCGGCATCTAAAACAGTAGCACCATCGCTAGCGGATGGTTCTGAAACAACGTAAGCATGAAAAATATAGAGGTTATATCGGAGGGCGATGCCTACTCCGCCGTAGATTTAGGTTCCCTGAACGGATGGCTCGACTACTCGCTGGTGCATCCTATTAGCAAGCGAGAAATAGAAGGCAAAGTGTTCCTGAAGGAGGCCACCAAGTCGACAGGCACCGAGATCTCGTTTAACTCAATTGCTCCACGATCGGAGGTACCCTACTTTCACATACACCGAAAAAACGAGGAGACGTACATCATCCTAAAGGGCTGCGGCTACTTTCAGGTTGATGAGGATTGCTTTAGCATTAAAGAAGGGAGCGTTATTCGGGTGTCGCCTCAAGGCAAGCGTGGGCTAACCAACACCTCGGACGAGATAATGACCTACATCGTAATACAGTCGAAGGAGAACTCGCTCGAAGAGCACACTACGGCTGATGGGGAGCGAATTCCCGTTGAGCCCAAATGGAGGTAAAGCGTAAGGTAACAATACCAAGTATAGGAAAGTAGCGATCCTGAAGTTAGGGCTACGCAAGTTCTAATAACATCAATGCAAGCGGAACAAAAGGTGGTGGTTGCTTTTAACATGGGCAAAAACTGCTTAATATTGCAGGCTCAACCCAAATAATCTAAAGATGCACCCAAACACCTTAACCGCTGAGCTACTACAGCCTAAAAAGCACTTTGCCATCCTCGATGGGCTTAGAGGCGTTGCCGCGCTGGCAGTCGTTATCTTTCATTTCATGGAGTGGGTTTCGCCCGACTACAGCAAAAACTTTATTGGACACGGCTACCTAGCCGTAGATTTCTTCTTCTGCCTTTCGGGGTTTGTTATCGGCTACGCATACGACAGCCGCATAAAGGAGATGGGGATAAAGGAATTTTTCAAGTCGAGGCTGATAAGGCTACATCCGCTAGTTGTACTTGGAGCGGTACTGGGCATCCTTGGCTTTCTTTTCGACCCGTTTGCCGACCACACCGGAATTTATAGCGCAGGAAGACTTGCCCTTATTTTTGCCTGCACCCTGCTACTAATCCCCTTTCCTGTAATGGAAGATCGCTACTTTAACCTCTTTGGACTTAACGCTCCGGCATGGTCGCTATTTTGGGAATACGTAGCCAACATCGTTTACGCGCTGGTACTTTGTAGGCTAAACCGTAAGGTTATTGCCATGCTAACCGCCGCAGCAGCGCTGGCAATTTGCTACGTTGCGTACCGAAGCGGAACGCTATCAGGCGGATGGGGAAAGGCGAGCTTCTGGGATGGCTCCATTCGCGTCTCCTTCTCCTTTTTGGCAGGTCTGCTGATTTATCGCTACAGCTGGATTATAAAAAATCGGATAGGGTTCATTGGTCTGGCTCTACTCCTTTCGGTAGCCTTTTTGCTGCCATACTTTTCCTTTAACTGGATTGTAGAAGCGCTACTGGTGCTGCTATACTTTCCTTTGATAGTTGCGCTGGGTGCAGGGTCGGTTCTTTCAGGTAAGAGCGAAGGGATTTGCAACTTTTCTGGGCGGATATCGTACCCGCTTTACATGACGCACTACTTCTTTATATGGATTTTTGCCAGCTACTTTACCAGCCACTCTACGACCACTGGAGAACAATTTGCGATCATTTCTGTAAGTACCCTACTGCTTGTAGGTTTGGCCTACTTAGCTCTAATTGCTTACGATGCGCCTATCAGAAAGTATCTAACAAAAAGGCGCATGGCTAAAAAATAAAAACAGGCTTCCACCATACTAGAAAGGCATCAGGTAAAAAACTTGATGCCTTTTTTATATAAAACAAACCAAAAATTTGCATACATCGTAATTCTATGTATTTTTGTTCTATGTATTCAAAAGAACTACTAAAAGGAACCATGTCGGCAATACTGCTAAAGCTGCTTGCCGAACATAGCAGAATGTACGGATACCAGATAACCCAGCGGGTGAAAGAGCTCTCCGACGATAAAATTCTGCTAAAAGAAGGCTCGCTCTACCCTGCGCTGCACAAGCTAAAGGATGAAGGATTTATTGAGGTGGAGACCGAAAATATCGGTAAGCGGGTTAGGCACTACTACTCGCTTACCCCCAAAGGCGTACAGGAGAAGGAGCAGCGCGAGGCCGAGCTAAAAGATTTCATAGAAACCATCAGTAAAATTATCTCATTAAAATAGATAATTATGAACCACCTAACCGATCAACAAATCGACTTCATAGCAACAGTTGTTGAAAGAAGTAAAATAGCCTCTTCGGAAATCAAGGAGGATTTAGTAGACCACTTTTGCTGCGCCATAGAGGAGCAGCTGGCAAGAGGAAAAAGTTTTGAAACAGCGTATGATTTGGCCTATCATAATATCGCACCCGACGGATTTGACGAAATCGAGCGGGAAACAATTTACTTACTAACATCTAAAAAAATTAGCTCTATGAAAAGGCTTCTTTACGTTTCGGGCTACATGTCGCTTTTCCTTGCGACAATCTCGGCTGTACTAAAGCTTCTCCATCTTCCAGGAGGAAGTATTGGAGTGCTATTAACCGGGCTTACCATCATTCTCCTCTTCCTACCTTCGCTATTCACCTATCTATACCGACGGGAGATCAACAAATCGGCGGGAAGCAGGGCTATGTACATCCTCGGATTTATGGCGCTTACATTTTTTTGTATGGCATCATTAGCTCATATTTTCCACTGGCCTGGAACTGTTTCCATGCTAATAGCAGCATTATCGGTAACCAACTTTGCGCTCCTCCCTATCGTTCTCTTCAAAAGATACCATAAGGTGGCATAATGCAACAAGCATACATAATAAGGGAGCAATTACGCTCCCTTATTTTATTCCCCCTTCTAAACTGGGTTACACTATAATTTGACTCTTTCATCGTGTCAAAAAATCATCCACCGTTGTCTAATTCTTTGACACAAAAACGGCCTTCCTCATCCATCTCTATACTGATAAATAGTAACATGCACCATTAGGCACGCTGTTGGCATTCCTACATCGAAACGAAGAACGATATATTAGGAATGATACAGCAAGGAAAAATAGCCGTACTAGCAGTTCTTTTGTCCATGGGAGCATCGAAAGGAATGGCCCAAGCAGATACGTGGAGCTTAGACCAATGCGTAGAGTACGGCATTAAGCACAGTCCCATAACTGCCCGCGATGCTGCACAGGCAGGCATATACCAGCAAAACCTAAAGGAATCCATTGCACAGCAGCTCCCCTCGGTTAACGCCAACGCTTCGGTGGGGTGGACCATAGGACGCCTACCCGACCCCAAAACCAACGAGTACATTAACGAGAGTAGAATATTTGGCAACCGCATGAGCATAGGAGCCGAGATGACCATATTCTCGGGTTTTAGCCTAACCAATAGCAGCAGAATGGCCTACGTAAACCAGCTGGCAGGGCTAGAGCACCAGCTGCAGACGGCCAATAGTCACGGTGTAACCATTGCAACGGCCTACTACAACACCCTATTTAAGCAGGGACTGATGGCTCTTGCCTCCGAGCAGCTTTCGCAAAGCGAGCAGCAGCTTAAGCAGCTAACGCGCATGTCGGAGCTGGGCATGAAATCGAAATCGGATGTTGCAGAAATAAGAGCTAAGCACGCTTCGGACAGCTACAACCTAACGCAAGCCACCAACGACTACCTACTCGCAATGGTAAACCTAAAGCAGGCAATGTCGTATCCACAAACCGACACCCTTACTCTGCCACAAAATCTAACCAGCAACATAGCAGGAGAGGTTACTCCTCAACTCCTTTTCGAAAAGGCAGCAACCACACAGCCTCGCGTAAAGGAAGCCGAGTATAAGCTGCGCAAAAGCCTTCTAAGCGTTTACGTAGCCAAGGGAATGCTGCTACCAACCCTCACAGCATCGGGAGGCTATGCCACCTCCTACTCCAAAAATTTAATAAAAGGAGGTGATGATGCCTACACCCGCCAGCTGAAAGATTTGGCAAGTCACTACGTGGAACTTAACCTTCGAATTCCTCTATTTACTGGGCTAAAGCACCGCTCGGACATTAGGCGCAGCCAGCTGGAAAACCTCATAGAAAAGGCCAACTACGAGGAGACCATGCAGCAACTCTACGCCGAGGTTAGCAAGGCCGTTGCCGAATACGAAGGAGCCACAGAGGCAGTAACGCAGGCTCTACGCCAGCAGGAAGCCCAAGATGTTGCCTACCAAACCAACCAGCGTAAGTATACCGATGGGCTGATTGGCATAATAGAGCTGCATAGCAGCGCCAACAACCTACTTAAAGCAAAAGTAGAAACGCTAAAGGCTCAAGCGCTATACGCCTTTAGCGCACGCATAATATCCTACTTCGAAGGAAACCTATTTGTAGATAAACTATAGCACCACATAAAACGAAAAGCCATGTCGATGGATAAAAAGATTGAAAACAAATCGAAATTCAACCGCAAGACAGTAACCTACGCATCAGCAGCAGTTCTTCTTGCTATCGTTATATACCTGCTAGTAGGAAAGGACTACAGCAGCACATCGAGAGTAAGGGCAGATAGGCTTACCATAGAAACGGTAACCAAAGGCGTATTTAACGACTACATTAAGCTGATGGGACAGGTACAGCCTATTACCACCATACAGCTCAGCGCCATTGAAGGTGGTATGGTGCAATCTAAAATGGTAGAGGAAGGAGCGATGGTTAATACAGGAGATGCCATACTCCGCCTAAGCAACCCCATGCTAAACCTCAATATACTGGAAAGCGAAGCGCAGCTAGCCGAGAAATCAAACTTCCTTCGAAATACCCTAGTACAGATGGAGCAGGAAAGGCTAAGCCTAAAAAAAGAAAAGTTGCAGCTCGACTTGGATATAGAGCGCAAAAGCCGAAAGCATCAGCAGCTATCCAAATTGTATGCTGAGCAGCTATCCTCAAAAGAAGAATACCTGCAAGCCAAAGAAGATTACGAGTACGCCCTTCGAAACCGCGAGCTGGTGGTAGAGCGACAACGGCAGGATTCCCTGTTTCGGGGCGTTCAGGTACATCAAATGGAGGAAAGCCTTTCGAATATGAGACGAAACCTTGCGCTAATACGCCAGCGCATAGATAACCTAATTGTAAAGGCTCCTCTTGCAGGTCAGCTAGGCCTACTCGAAGCAGAGATAGGACAATCCATTGCAGTAGGACAAAAAATTGGGCAAATAAACGTGCTGTCCGATTTCAAAATTGAATCGAAGGTAGACGAGCACTACATAGACCGAATAAGACCCGAATTGCGAGCCTCGCTAGAAAGCCAAGGAAAAACGTACCAGCTACGCGTACGGAAGGTATTCCCAGAGGTTCGATCCGGACAATTCAGAATAGAGCTGGTATTTGAAGGCTCCCGTCCTGCCGACCTCCGAACCGGACAGTCATACCAGATAGATATTCAACTGGGGCAACCATCTATGGCCACACTCATACCTCGTGGTGGATTCTATGAGCAAACAGGGGGGCAATGGATGTTTGTTGTGGATAATAGCGGCAAGGAGGCCATCCGAAGAAACATCAAGATTGGTCGACAAAACGCCCAATACTACGAAGTGCTAGAGGGCCTTAAACCAGGAGAAAAGGTAATCACCTCGAGCTACGAGCTCTATGAGAGCTGCCGAACCTTGCTAATCAAAAAGTAAAATTTATTGAAGTTAACCCAAAAGTAGCGCGAAAAAAGCAGAGGGATTGCCCATTTTTGCAGCGGCAATCCCCGCCTACTAAATATAAAAAAGAACTACAATGATAAGAACCGAAAAACTATCAAAAGTATTTAGCACCGAAGATGTAGAAACAACCGCCTTAAAGGAGGTATCGTTGACCATTAGTGCAGGGGAATTTGTTGCCATTATGGGTCCATCGGGATGCGGTAAGTCAACGCTACTCAACATACTTGGCCTGTTAGATAGCCCCACCTCTGGAAGTTATCTATTTAAGGAGAAGGAGGTATCTCGTTTAAAGGAGCGCGAACGTACATCCTTCAGAAAAGGCAACATCGGCTTCATCTTCCAAAGTTTTAACCTAATTGATGAACTTAACGTGTACGAAAATGTGGAGCTTCCCCTCACCTACCTCAACTACAAAGCCTCCGAACGTCGTAGCATGGTGGAAACTGTTTTAGATAGAATGTCGATAGGGCATAGAGCCAACCACTTCCCCAACCAGCTGTCGGGTGGGCAGCAGCAGCGCGTTGCCATAGCCAGAGCGGTAGTTACCAACCCTTCGCTAATACTTGCCGACGAGCCAACAGGAAACCTCGACTCCAAAAATGGGTTAGAGGTTATGAACTTACTCACCGAGCTTAACCATGATGGAGCCACCATAGTTATGGTAACCCACTCCGACAGAGATGCCTCCTATGCTCACCGGGTGGTAAACCTTCTCGACGGCGAGATTATCATGCAGCATAAAACAGCCACCTCAACGGCTTTACTATAATCTACCATAACCCCGATTATCAGATAAGCCATGATAAAACATATTTTTAGAGCCGCATTCAAAGAAAAGGAGCTCACCATTACCAGCATTGCGGGACTAGCAATAGGTCTTGCAGCGGCCATGTTCCTGCTAACCCATCTCGTATTTGAGCACTCGTACGACAAGCATCATAGCAAAATAGATCGAATATACAGAACGTTATCCGTTTGGAAAGAGGTTGGCCAAGACGACAACTATCTCTCAATTAACCTCCGAGCGTTAAAAGAAAAGTTAGAAGTTTTACCCGAAGTTGAGAAAGTTTCTCAACTGTACGATTACGGAACCCCGATTGCCACAAAGGCAAATGGAGAAATGGTAGAGTTAGGCAGAACAATGATGGTAGATCCATCCTTCTACGCCATCTTTGATGCTAAACTAGTGGCTGGAGAGCTATCTGGAAAAACACTTCAACCCAATACCGTTGTCCTCGTAAAATCTGAAGCAGAAAAGCTATTTGGACGACAAAACCCTATTGGAAAAACGCTAGTGATAGATAAAAAAACATGTACTATTACAGCGGTAGTTGAAGATCAGCCAATAAATACCATGTTTAGGTACAAGGTCCTATTCGGAATGCATCCAGAAAAAATCAACTACATGCAAGGGTTAGAATTACCAACCTATGTACTATTTAAAAAAGGAGTAAACATACCAGAAGCCATAAAAAAGTGTAACAAAATAAATACGGCACTACTTACAGCTCGCTTTGAGGATGCTAACGCCAAATTTTCCAGTGAAGTAGAACCCTTCTCTAGCGTTCATATTAAAACTAAAGCGGGCTACGATCTGATTAAAAAGGTAAATCGTTTAAACCTCCTCTTCTTGATGATTGTAGTTCTATTTATTCTTGGTATTGCAATAACAAACTTCATTAACCTAAGCATTATAAAAGGGGAACGTAGAGCAAAAGAGATTAGCATACGTAAAGCCAACGGTGCCAACCGTGCCAACATTGTAAGAATGCTACTTGTAGAGTCGTTTGTTGTTACATTGATATCCTTTTTAATCGCATTTGTATTGTTACATCTTCTTGGCGATTATATTTCATCCTTTTTAAACATTAAGCTTCCACCTAATTTTTTGCTTAACCCAACCTTCTACCCTTGGATTGCAGCCGTATTTCTGTTTGTTGTTGCAACCTCATCCGTATATCCATCCTTATACCTATCAAAATCTAGCCCCATAGAACTTCTCCGGAATTCTGTAAAACGAAGGCATCGGCTAACCATAAGCTCTGTTGTGCTCCAGTTTACAGCCGTTGTATTCTGTCTGATATCGATCATTGTAGTTGCTACACAGCTGCAGTTCGAAAAAACGTTACCCCTAGGATACGCTGCAGATAATGTATACACCGTAGAGCTACCAGAGAAAATAGATCAAGCCCGCCTAAAAACAATAATTCAGGATCTAACCAAAAATCCAGCTATTGTATCGGCAAGCGCATCAGACCACTTCCCCTTTACAGGATGTAGCGGACAAGGCGTAAAAAAGTTAGGAGAAAGTACCTGCTACTCGGTAGATGAACGCCGCTGCGATGCCTCCTATTTTGATACGTATAAAATCAAGATCATAGAGGGACGAACATTTACCGGCAACGAAGCAGCCGACAGCACCTCCATAATACTATCTCAAAATGCGGTAAAAACTCTAAATCTCAAAAATCCGATTGGCACAACCATCTTACTAAACGATAAGTCAATGCAGGTGATCGGAATTACTAAGGACATTCGATACGGCTCGGCAAGATCCGGCCCCGGTGTCGACATCTACAATAACGGATGGGGCTCATTCAACAAGCTGTCCATCCTTGTGAGCAAAGGGCAAATGGATAATGCTCCAAGCTACATAAAGGCAACCCTTACCCGCCACTTTGGGGGAGCCCCCGTTTCCCTAGAAAGGGCGTCGGACTACATCTCTAAGTTCTACAACAATGACCAAAGCATGTTCAACATTATTGCATCGGGAGCAGGAATGGCAATTCTTTTAGCTCTAATGGGACTTATCGCTTTAAGTCGCTTCGTAGCCAAACAGAAGGAAAAGGAAATGGCTGTTCGAAAAGTGATTGGCGCTACCCTGTTTGAGAATATTTGGGCAATGAGCCGTTACATAATGGTAAGAATAATCCCCGCAATTCCGCTTGGAGGCATAGTTGCCTATTTCGCAATGCGCAGCTGGCTAATGGATTTTACCTTCCGAATAGAGATGAAAATTTGGATGTTTGCAGCAGCCATCACCATAACTCTTCTACTTGGGCTAACAATCATTATTCTACAAACTTTTAGGACGGCCATGGTTAACCCATCATCCATTCTCCGAAAAGAGTAGCAAAGAGAAAATACATCGCAATCTTTTAGCTAGATTCGAACCTCACCAGAAACAAATGGCAACCACCGAAACAATACTAATTGTTGATGATAGCAAGAGCGTTTTAGAAGCACTTTCGTTGCTTCTAAAACCTCACTTTGCTACAATAAAAACTCTTTTCAATCCAGAGGAGCTACATTCGACCCTTCATCGGCATCATGCTGATGTGATTCTCCTTGACATGAACTTTAAGGCTGGAATAAACAACGGAAACGAAGGGCTTTTTTGGCTTAACCAGATACTAAAATACTCGCCATCATCTTCGGTTGTTATGATGACGGCCTACGGAGATGTGGAGCTTGCAGTAAAAGCTATTCGCCAAGGGGCTATCGATTTCATCGTAAAACCATGGAGCAACCAAAAGCTAATCGAAACGCTGAAGTCTGCAGCAAGACTGAGCCAATCGAAGCAGAAAATCAAAGTTCAAAATAGGG
Organism: Alistipes sp. ZOR0009; assembly: GCF_000798815.1. Classification (NCBI taxonomy): domain Bacteria; kingdom Pseudomonadati; phylum Bacteroidota; class Bacteroidia; order Bacteroidales; family Rikenellaceae; genus Alistipes; species Alistipes sp. ZOR0009. The sequence goes on from NZ_JTLD01000034.1 coordinate 13,688, forward strand.
ATACAGGTAAGGAACTCCCTCTTCTTGTTGCACGCTCCATGTCATTCTCCCGAGTGCTTAATTTAATTGCAAAAATTGCAGCAACAGAGGCCAACGTGCTAATTACAGGTGAAAATGGAACGGGCAAGGAAGTTGTCGCCCGCGAAATCCATCGACAATCGGCTCGATCAGAAAAACCAATGGTAAGCGTAGATATGGGAGCCATCCCCGAAACCCTATTCGAGAGCGAACTTTTTGGGCATAAAAAGGGAGCCTTTACCGATGCCCATACCGATAGGGTTGGGAAAATTGAAACAGCATCGAATTCTACCCTGTTTCTCGACGAGATTGGAAATCTCTCAAAATCGGCACAATCCAAGCTACTTTCCGCGCTTCAAAATAGAACAATAGTTCGCGTAGGAGACAATGCGCCGATTCCTGTAAATATGCGATTAGTATGTGCTACAAATAGTAACCTATGGAACATGGTCGGCGAAGGTTCCTTTCGCGAAGATTTACTTTACCGCATAAATACAATCCACCTAGAAATACCTCCGCTAAGAGAGCGACGAGAAGACATAGAACCTCTTGCTCTCCACTTTTTGCAGCAATACTGTCAGAAATATGAAAAGAATAACCTCACCTTCTCGCGAGATGCATTACAGAAGCTGACGCAATACGGCTGGCCGGGAAACATTAGAGAGCTACAGCATGCCGTTGAAAAAGCGGTAATTCTCTCGAAGGAGGATGTTATTACAGGAGATGAATTTACCCTCACAACACCAGCAACACTCCCAACATCTTTTACTGGGACACTGGAAGATATGGAAAAACGGCTTATACGAAACGCTATCGAACGCAATGCAGGCAACATGTCGGCTGTAGCTGCAGAATTAGGCATTACAAGACAAACGCTCTACAATAAAGTAAAGAAATATGAGCTTTAGCAAGAACTACAACTTTCAAGTACTATATTATGTTGGAGCAACAACAATCACGTCTGCATGTACAACTACAGCAATAGTTTTACATTGGGGTATAGTGCCTATAGGGCTACTGTTGCTGCTTCTAATCCTGTCAATCCTAAAACTCTGCCGATTTATACAGCAGATAAACGAACAGGTATTTTATTTTGTTAAAGCGGTAGAAAATAACGACACCAGCATTCTATTTCCCTCTAAAATTGGAAATCCTACGGTTGATAAACTTTACGAAGCCTTAAACCGATTAAATAAACATCTTAACCGAGTGAAAGTCGATAGCCAACTCCAAGAAAAGTACTTTGAGCACATTCTATCGCAGGTTGAAGTTGGCGTAATTCTTTTTAGCAAAAAAGGAATTGTCCGCCAAGCAAACGCAGCAGCACTTCGACTATTTCAAATACCGGTGCTTACCCACCTCCATCAGCTAGATAAGGTTTACAATGAGCTGTCAACACAACTTCTGTTGCTACCTGAAAGTAGCAAGCAGCTTCTATCCATCACAATAAAAGAGGTAAGCGTACAAATAGTGCTACAAAAAACACCTATCCTTATTTCCAACACTCCGTTCTACCTGCTAACGCTTCAGGATATTAGAGGGGAACTCGAACGTAAAGAAATTGAAGCATGGGTTAAGCTTATTCGAGTACTAAATCACGAAATAACAAATTCGCTTACCCCCGTTACTTCCCTATCGGAGTCACTCTATACGTCATGGAAGCAAAATCAGGAAAAGCCCGACCAGCCACTTATAGAGACCACAATCAAAGGACTTAATGTTATAGAAGAACGAAGCCGCTCGCTTGTTAGCTTTGTAAACTCCTACCGAATGCTTACCAAAATACCAAAGTTGGAACTCCATGAGATTGCCATTGAAGATTTCATGAGCCGAATTAGCATCCTAGCATCGCCATATCGTTCCAGCACAATATCAATTACCGTAGAGCCTCCAACATCAACATTCAAATTCGTAGCAGATGAGTCGATGCTCGTACAAGTTATGCTTAACCTAATAAAAAACGGAATCGAAGCTATTGGCTCGAAAGGTGGTGCTATAAAAATAAACGCTTACCCTCAGAATGGTAAAGTAGCGATTACTGTCGAAGATAATGGAGCAGGAATACCGCAAGGAATTGCTGACGAAATCTTCACCCCATTCTTTACAACAAAAGATTTCGGTTCTGGTATTGGATTAAGCTACTCGAAACAAATTATTCGGGCACACAAGGGCTGCCTAAACTTTACCTCAAGCCATGGAAATACCCGATTCACTATTGAAATATAATGTAAAACGAAATCATTTGACCTATTTACAATCTTAGCTTCGATGCAATTGCCTGCTCTCCCTCCTCGCTAGCAGAGTGAACAGCATATAGAGGTAAACTTAGCCGATGTCTGGCAGCAAAATCAGCAAGCCAACCTGCACAATCAGCACCTGTACGCTCCACAAACAACTCGACAGAATCGGCATCAACATCAACAAACTGCAATGTTGCAATACGGCTATCAAATGAAATAAAACGAGGAAAGGCTCCTCGGCGATGGTACTCTTCAATATAAGTGGTAAACTCTTCGTAACTACGAACAACCAGCCAATTTTGCTCTAGGTAAATTTCGTTATCCATTTGAGGATATAAGTCACGAGGGTCTCTATAGTCGTCTAAAAAAACTTTATATGTCTTCATTGCATTAGCTTATTACCGTCAAAGTCGTGCCAATGCATGCATCACATTGAGGAGCGGCAAAGGTAACATTCCTTTTTATCTTAATAATCTCCATTCTCTTTTTGAAGATATTTAGGAGAACCCCATCAATATTTTAAACCATATCGTTTAAAATTGATTTATTTTAACTATTTTTAAATAAATTAAAATATAACATCATCTGGCCCCTATTTATTCATCTTCCTAATTTTTTGCTGATGAAAACGATTGTTTGGACACAACCCAGCCGAATCTTTCACTGGTACATCGCTACAGGGTTTGTATTGGCCTACAGCCTCAGCGACTACATACAAGTACATGCTGCCATAGGGCTTAGCGTTGGAGTAATTCTTCTTTTTCGCATCATTTGGGGCGTAATGGGACCTCGGTATTCGCGCTTTACCGATTTCCCAATATCGCTGAGAAGAATTAAAGCGCTAGTTTTAAATCCAAAGGAAGAAGAACGTAAATATACGGGACACAACCCGCTAGCAGCACTAGTTATGCTTCTTCTAATTGCTGATGGCATCGCTGTAGCCATAACAGGTCTAGTTACCGCACTCTCGGATGATAGCGCATTTTTTGGGACCGCCCTATTCAGCAACTATGAAGGGCATAAAGAAACGCATGAACTTTTAGTAAACCTACTTATCGTACTGGCCATCTCCCACCTTTTGGGGCTTGGAGCCAGCCACCTACACAATCGAGAGATGGAAGTAAGCAAATCTATGTTTACCGGATTCAAGCGCATGCACGGAATAAATGCAAACCTTACATTACTACAAAAGATAATTGCACTAGCTGCAGCGCTTACAACAATAGCAACTTTGACGGTAGTCCTAATCCAATAACCAGCATCTACCCTAACAATACAAAAAGCGCATTGACGAAATTTCCTCATCAATGCGCTTTTTGGCTAACGATTATGCTATTGTATCAAACCAAGCATCTCCTTCTCTCCCAAAAAATAGTTCCGTCCGTAGGCTACATTATTAATAAATTCAGGATCTGCTATCAGGCTTGTTAATGCCTCCACTATATGCCTACTACTAAACAGCCGGAAACAAACATCGCAAGTTGCATCCTCCACATACTGCCGAGGTAGCAAATGAGCATAACGGCTTTCCAATAAAAGATTAACCAACACCCTTGGTCCAAAGGTGCGAATAGCATGGAGTATTATATTTGTTTCTGACCTGTCAAACAACGCTGCCAACGATTCCTTTTTTAGATTCCCTAAAAACAACGGATGCCCAGCAGGTAGGGTTATTGGAGGTCCTATACACGCAATCACATTCCCATTTGGGAAAATGATTGGGTAGCTGGCCATCGAGCAGGCCGCCTTTGAAGGCTCTGACGATAGCACAAGCTGGCCATCATCCATCGTTTCGGAAGCACGCCCAACTGGGAGTGTCACCGTCACATGAATTTGATCTTCATCCACAAAATCAAGAAGTTCATCCCTAAGCCTAAGATACTCCACATCTGCTTCTGATGGAGTAGCAACTGCTATATCATATAGTATCCCCCTTTTTTTGGCGGCCCAAATAGCATTACGAACATTGGCAAGAGGAATAAAAGTTTGATGACCAACATCGGCACTTACCGAAAGCATTTGAATGGAGCTACAACGAGAAAGCACCCTCAAGGCCTCTTCCCGAGTTTCGGCCCAATAGGCATTACTCACCACCGACACAACAAATCGTCGATTAGCAGCATAGGATGAAATGGCAGCAAGGTTTTCTACATTGTAAAAAGGTTCACCTCCTGTTAACGAGATTCCCCTAATATAACCATTCCTATACGATCGAAGCTCATCAATCCACCTAAAGGCATCCTCCAGCAACATCTCCTCCTTCCTGTTCGGACCTGCCTTAACAATGCAATGAGAGCATGCTATTGTACATTTGTACGTAAGCATCATTCCTACATTACTGAGAAACGGAATATCCTCAAATCCTTGATCTTCCATTTACCTAGATATTAAGATTATGAAACCAAGAAAAGGAGCCATCGATATGCTGGCTCCTTTTTAATCCATTCTTACCGAACAGCCTTAGGCACCAACACAACGTTAATCTTATTGTAATCTAGCCCTGCGTTCTTTAACAGATGCCAAGGCACTGGAATCCCCCGCACGCTTTTAAGTTCCTTAATGCGTACAGAAAATTCCTTAATACCCAAATCCTTAAAATCTTTTGAAAATTCTCGAGTAGGAGCAACAACTGCGAAATCGTACATTTCTGCAATCTCCTTGTCCCCTACAATCTCTGGAAGTTTAGCCCTAAGCTTTTCAAGAATCTTAGCATCAATAGCCGGAATTCCTGCCCAATACCTTTTGTCTACAATACGAACAGAACCTTTGAACTTGTCTAAAATACGCGCATTAATTACAATGTTTGCTTTTAAATTGTCCATATCACTTCTCGTTAAAATGCTGCCTACTCTCTATGGTTTTCGGCTTCTCCATTTATTGCATATAAATAGGTCAACAGCAACAGCTGCTGCACACAATATTAAAACAACAAATAAAAAATTCCCAACAAGAAGATTTTAGACATCAAACACAGCGGCAGTAAATCAGCGTAAAACTTAACTATTCAAGTATTTGTTTCAATGTATAGAGTATTACAATAATAGCTTATTTTTAGTTTTAACCAAAACATTTATCCACAAACTAACTATTTATGCAAAAAAACTAATAAAGACAGTATTAAAATGAAGAAACCAATGTAAACAGTTAAAATACGAGTCTCTTCCCAGCAGTTTGTTAATCAATTTAAAGAGCAATAACATCCTTGTTAGATCAACGCTAACTTTGTGAGGATTAATCGACCAAATATGATTTACGGACTTTTTGTAATTTTTTTGTTCTTAACCATTGGTAACCTACTCAGCGACCTCATTGGAGGCTTTATCCCAGGAAGTGTTATCGGAATGCTCCTCCTTTTTGCATCGCTTTTACTTAAAATTGTAAAGGCTGATGATATCAGACCAAGCGCCACCACGCTTACAAGCAATATGGCGTTATTCTTTTTGCCTGCTGGAGTTGGGGTCATTACGGCTACCGCCATCCTCGAAAAGTTTTGGGCATCAATCCTTATTTCAAGCATAATTAGTACCGTCCTAATTATTGTAGCAGTTGCTTGGATTCAACAAAAAATGGAAAAATGGAGACAGTAAAAAATTTATTTGAATCGCAAGCTTTTGTCCTTGCCTTTATCTTTGGAACCTACACCGCTTCTGTTTGGCTCTTTAAGAAAACAAAAATCAGCTTGCTACACCCTTTGCTTACTAGCATATTTGTCACCATTGCTGTATTGGAGATTTTTAAGGTAGAGTATACGACATTCGACAACAGCAGCCATGTTATAAGTTTCCTTCTCGGACCATCAGTTGTTGCGCTTGGAGTAACCCTTTACGACCAAGTTACCCATATAAAAGGCAATCTAGCATCCATACTTACCGCCGTTTTTGTTGGAGCAGTGGTAGGCATTGTGAGTGTAACTTGGGTGCTACACGCAATGGGAGCTAACGAAATGCTCGTTGCAACGCTACAACCTAAATCTGTTACAACACCTATTGCAATGGGCATCTCCCAGAAATTTGGGGGTATACCTTCGCTTACAGCCGTTATTGTTGTTGCCGTAGGAATATTTGGTGGAATTGTTGGCCCCTTTATTCTTGACAAGCTAGGCATCACAAGCAAGATTGCCCGTGGTTTAGCACTTGGAGCGGCCGCTCACGGCATGGGAACCGCCAGAGCAATGGAGTTAGGAGCAATTGAAGGAGCCATCAGCGGACTTGCGATTGGCCTAATGGGAGCTGCAACCGCACTAATGATGCCGCTTGTAAGATTATTTCTATAATAATAAGATAAAAAAAAGCGACACTGGCTTTAGCCCTTGTCGCTTTTCTCATATCATAAGCGTATCATACAATCAAAACTTTCACACCTCGCTCCTCTATTTTCTCCACCAAGCCTCTATTCACGTTGCTATCGGTAATAATAATGTCAACCATATCTATATCACAAATTTTTCCAAATCCCTTTCTCCCAAATTTAGTTGAATCTGCTAAAACAATTGTCTTTTGCGCCGCGGTCATCATTATTTGATTAAGATGCGCCTCCTGCATATTGGTGGTGGTAAGGCCAAAATCAATATCAATACCGTCAACCCCCAAAAAAAGCTTACTGCAAGCAAAATTGGACAGCATCTGCTCTGCGTAGTGCCCTATAACCGATGTTGACGATCGGCGAACAATTCCTCCCAACTGAACAATTTCGATATTAGAAAATTTAGTTAGCGCAACGGTTATATTGGTAGACGAGGTAATTACCGTCAAGCGATCGATTGAGCCCAAGGATTTTGCCAGCTGAAGCACTGTTGTTCCAGATGCTATTATAATGGTATCGTCAACAGCAACTAGGTCTACGGCCTTTCGGGCAATGCTTGCTTTTTGCTCAACCTGCATACCTTCTTTAAGAACAACCGAACGGTCGTTGATATATGGATCAATAGAACTAGCGCTGCCATGTGTTTTGAATAGCAGTTTCTTTTCTTCAAGAAACTTCAAATCCTTTCGTATTGTTACGGATGAAACATTCAGTTCCTCGCTCAACTCATTAACATACGCTATTCCATACTTCGAAACTTTATCTAAAATATACTTATGTCGCTCCGATATTGTCATTTTTTATGGTTTTAGTTTTAACAGCCAGTCAAATATAGCAAAAAATACTACAAATCCGCATCTGAAAATATTTTTCACTTAGTTTCGTTTTATTTTCGTTTTGTTTTGTTTGTATTATTATTTTTTCATTAATTGCACAAGTTTTCTTTCTAATTAGAAAGCAGCACGAAAAACAACAAGAAAATTAGCATACAATGAAAAGAGAAGAACAACTAAAACAACTTAGCGAAACAAATAATAGCTGGGATGTTGTTGTCATCGGAGGTGGAGCAACGGGTCTAGGAGTAGCATTGGATGCCGCAACAAGAGGGTTTAAAGTTGCACTTATTGAGCAAGACGACTTTACCAAAGCGACTTCAAGCCGCAGCACAAAGCTGGTACACGGAGGTGTAAGGTATCTTGCGCAAGGAGATGTAGCCTTGGTTCTTGAAGCGTTACACGAAAGAGGATTACTACTAAGAAACGCCCCTCATCTTGTAAAAAACCAATCGTTCATCATTCCTAACTACCGCTGGTGGGAAGGTGCTTTTTATACTATCGGACTAACAATGTACGACCTCCTAGCAGGAAGACTAAGCTTAGGAAGATCGTTACATATCGGTAAAAAGAAAACATTAGCGAAACTTCCACACCTAAAAAGCGAAAGCTTATACGGTGGAGTTATCTACCACGATGGCCAATTTGACGACTCACGCTTGGCTATAAACGTTGCACAGTCGTGCGTTGAAAATGGAGGTTGCGTTGCAAACTACGTAAAGGCAACAGGCCTTTTAAAAGATGGAAAAGGCAAAATTGTTGGCGTAAAAGCCACCGATCTAGAAACTGGCAAAAATTTAGACATCAAGGCTAAGGTTGTTGTTAATGCAACTGGGGTATTTGTAGACTCAATCATGCAAATGGACACACCAGAAGCTCACGACATGGTTCGCCCAAGCCAAGGTGTACACCTTGTACTCGACAAGTCGTTCCTAGATAGCGATTACGCGATTATGATTCCAAAAACAGACGATGGTCGCGTACTATTTGCAGTGCCTTGGCATAGCAAAGTGGTAGTTGGAACAACCGACACCCTCCGCGAAAAGCCAGAGCTAGAGCCTCAAGCACTCGAAAAAGAGATTGAATTTATCCTTAATACAGCCGGAAGGTACCTTACTAAAAAGCCAACCCGCAAAGATGTGCTCTCTATCTTCGCAGGTTTACGACCTCTTGCTGCACCTAAAGGTGAAGGAAAAAGCACCAAAGAAATTTCTCGTAGCCACAAAATCATCACTTCGGAAAGCGGTCTCATCACCATCACCGGAGGGAAGTGGACTACCTTTAGAAAGATGGCGGAGGATACCATCAATGAATCTATTAAAGTTGGAAACCTAGCCAACCTGAAATGTAAAACTAAGAATCTGAAGATTCACGGCTACAAGCCAAATCCAGATCTAAACAACCACCTATACGTTTACGGAACCGACGTTGAGTTTATTCAAAAGCTCGAAAACGAACATCCTGAGTATAGAGAGAAGCTGCATCCAAATTTCGAGTATAAAGCTTCCGAGGTCGTATGGGCTGCTCGTGCCGAAATGGCAAGAACCGTAGAAGATGTACTTGCACGTCGTGTGAGGGTCTTATTCCTCGATGCAAGTTCGAGTATTGCCATGGCTCCTAAAGTTGCTCAAGTCCTAGCAAAAGAACTTGGACAAGACGAGCAGTGGGTCGAGAATCAGGTTACTGCTTACACCAAGCTTGCTAAGCAATATCTAGCATAAATGAACCCAAGGTTTAACTATCAAACCAAAACCAACTATGAAATCGTTTCTACTGCCAGCGGCACATAAGCCAAGGATAAACGAAGCAGATATAGACAGAACATACAGGCAGCATCGCCTAAAGGTTTTTATCGGAATCTTTATCGGATACGCAGGTTACTACCTAGTTCGGAAAAACTTCTCGCTTGCCATGCCCGAGCTGGTTAAGGAAGGCTTTAGCAAAGGCGATCTAGGCCTTGCCATGTCTGGTGTTGCTATTGCTTACGGGTTAAGCAAATTCCTTATGGGCAGCATATCAGACCGTAGTGATGCCCGTAAATTTCTTTCTTTAGGTCTATTAATTTCTGCGGTAATCACCCTTTTTATGGGAACCAAGGTTGGATTATCGTCTATTGCGATCATGTTTTCGCTCCAATTCCTAAACGGATGGGCACAAGGAATGGGATGGCCTCCATGCGGTAGAGTTATGACCCACTGGTTCTCGCACAAGGAAAGGGGAACCAAGATGGCAATCTGGAACGTTGCTCATAACGTTGGTGGAGGAATTATCGGACCTATGTTTGCCGTTGGTGTTCTTTGGTTTGGAACTTGGCAGGCTGGCGCATTTGTCTTTCCTGCAGTCATAGCCATTGTGATTGCTCTTATCTCCTTCATTTTGGTAAGAGATACACCCCAGTCGTGTGGACTACCCTCTATTGAGGAGTACAAAAACGACTACCCTGCCTACTACAACGAAAACTCAGAAAAAGAGTTAACCACCAAGGAGATCCTTTTTACTTACGTATTAAACAACAAGGTGCTTTGGTTTGTAGCACTAGCAAATGCGTTTGTATACTTGGTTAGATATGGGGTTTTAGACTGGGCTCCAACCTACCTAAGCGAAGTAAAAGGATATTCCATTAAGGAAATAGGCTGGGCGTATTTCGCCTACGAATGGGCAGCCATCCCAGGAACCTTAGTATGCGGCTATATCAGCGACAAGTTCTTTAAGGGAAAACGAGCCATGACTACCATGATCTTCATGCTCTTGGTTACCATTGCCGTTCTAGTTTACTGGCTAAATCCTGCTGGCCATCCATTGGTAGATAGCATCGCGCTGATATCTATTGGCTTCTTGATATACGGACCAGTAATGCTTATCGGGGTACAGGCTCTCGATCTTGCACCCAAAAAAGCAGCAGGAACCTCTGCCGGATTTACCGGATTTTTTGGATACATGCTTGGAACATCGCTCCTTGCCAACGTCGCAATGGGATATATCGTAGACTCGACTGGATGGAACGGTGGTTTCATAATGCTAATCGGAGCATGTATACTCTCTATCATTTTTATGGGATTCTCTTGGAAAAAAGAGATCGAAATAAACAATGGTAAAAAATAGCAACTAACTGTTGATTAAAAATAGGCGGTTATGTATACAAAAGCAGTAATAGCGATTTTCCCCCAACATGCTAATTGCTGTTACTGCTTCACAGAAACAAACCGTCACCTAGTTTTAAGCAACCTCAACGAAATCTTTAATAACCGAATTTAAATCAAAAAACATGAAAAAGAATCTAGCATTCATGTACGTTCTCGCAGGCTCCTTAGCCCTCGTTTCGTGCGAAAGCGAGAAATTCGCAGATCCAACACAAGATTGGAAGGATGTTAGCGTACAAAAACTTTCATCTGAGATGCAAAAAGTACGCGACTATGTGCCTGTAAACACAGTTATAGCCCACCGCGGTTCTACCTTTTGGGTTCCAGAAGAAACAGAAGCCGCATTCCGTTGGGCTAGAAACGTTGGTGCCGACTACATCGAAGCCGACCTTCAAATGACTAAGGATGGTGTTATTTTGGCTCTACACGATTACGATTTAAGAAGAACCTCTAACATCGAAAACATCTATCCTGAAAGAGAAAACCAACCTGCAAGTTCCTTCACTTATGAAGAATTGATGAAACTTGATGCTGGATCTTGGTTTAACGATGCAAAACCAGAGCAAGCACGCCCCGGGTTTAAGTCACAAAAACAGTACATCTCGACTCTTGAAGACCTCATTATGTACGCCCAAGGGAAAAGAATGAAGAGAGATGCAAACGGAAACCGCCTTTATACAAAAACAGAAGTAAACGGTAAGGCTACCTACACCTTCCAATATGAAGATGATCCGGCTGATAATGGAAACCGCCCCGGTATCTACATTGAAACAAAAGAGCCTTGGGTAAATCCAGGTATAGAGCAAGCAACCTACAACGAACTAGATAAGCTAGGATGGAATGTTGCGACCAAACCAGCAACTAGCACTGACCATTTTATTACCGATAGCAAAGGCCGCACTAACCGTGTTAATATCGGAAATACCAACGGAAAGGTTATCCTTCAAACATTCTCTCAAGAGAGCCTACGAAATCTATTCAAGGTGTTCAAGGGTAAAGTTCCTACTTGCTACCTACTTTGGTTGGGCAACGGTGCTACCGACATGCCTAAAGATGAACCTCGCAACTACGCCGAATTCATCAATTTTGGAATTCAGAATGGAGCACACTTCATGGGACCAAGCATTCCTGGTGCGCCAAACAACTATCCAAACCTTCTTAAACCTTGGCAAGCAGGTCTTATCCACAAATCAGGAATGAGAACTCACGCATATTCTTTCGACTCATACGAGCAAATGGCTCAGTTCTTCGGCGAATACAACTATGGCACCGTGGTAGACGGCATTACCCTTCCTTACGTTGATGGTATGTTTACCAACCGTGCAGACATTACTCTCGACTACTACTTTGGCAAAAAGGTTCGCCCTGTTGGAAAAGAAAAGTCGGCAACTGAAGTACTTAACGACTTAGGTTACTAATAAAACCCAAACCATTTCGATGATGACATCCACCTATATGGACGGAAAGATTCACCCGATTTGTTAAAATATTATTTGTATGAAAAATAGAATGATATATACAGCTATTGCCGCTGGATTACTCATCACTTCGGCATCAGCACAGGAGGTTAAGTTTGGAGAAGGCGATAACAACTCGCTCTCTAAGACAAAAATTACCATCGGAACTCGAGTTTCTATGGACGGAGCCTACTTTATGGATGATGTTACCCCTCTAAAGTCGGGTGCTACCATTCCAGATGCTCGCATTCGCATGACCATCCAACACGGAAAGTGGGATGCCTACTTCGATGCCGATTTTGGCAAAGGCGTTTACACCCAAAAGAACGTTTTCCTACGCTACAACTTCACCGAAAAGAATTCGTTAAGAGTAGGATATGCAACCGAATCGTTCTCTATCAGCTCGCTTACCAGCCAATCGGATCTACACTTCATCACCCGCTCGGCAGCTGTAAACGCGTTGGCTCCAGGACGTAACCTAGGCATTACCTACAAGCACAGAGGCAATTCCTTCTTTACCGAAACTGGAATTTACTCAGAAAACATGTATAACAAGCAGGAAGTAGGCGACCAAGGTTTTGCCGCTTCTGGACGTTACCTGTACGTACCCGTTAACAACGACAACCTAGCCATTCATGTTGGTGCGGTTGCCCGTTTTAAGAAGATCGAAACTGGAGTTGTTGAAGGAAACCCTGGTGTATTTACCAAATACTACCACATCAACTCGGGCCTTGAAACAAATGTTGACCCAAGCGTAAAATTTCTTGACGCCAACGTGCAGTGGGCCGACAAGGAGTTCAAATATGGTGCAGAGTTTCTTGCTGTAACTCCTCGTTTCTTTGCTCAAGGAGAATATATTGGATCTAGAATCGATCGTAGCCGCCCCGACAAGCTACTTTTCGAAAATCAGCTAGGCTCACTTTGGAGTTGGGGTTCTCTTGCTAGCTGGCAAAAAGGTAATCCTGAACTTACAAGCCTCAACTTTAACGGTGCTTACCTAGAATTAGGATATCTTCTATCTGGCAACGCGGCTTACAAGTACGATACCGACAATGCGCTGCTTAAAGCTCTTTCTGGAGATAATCTTCTTGAAATTGTAGGCCGCTACAGCTACACTTCGCTTAACGATGTAAAGAATGGCGACATCTACTGGAAGGCTCAAAACAAGTTTTTCCCTGCTGCGACAGGTATTACAGACTATCCAGCATCCTCTCCTAGCATTGGCGGTGGCAAGCTTCAAACTTTTACACTTGGTTTGAACTATAACTTCACCTCTAACGTACGAGCAATGCTTCACTACACCTTATCGAAGGTGGATAGCTACAAATTCGACGACGAGAACATAAGTATGCTTCAGCTACGCGTACAATTTAAGTTCTAGAATAAGGATTAAAGACGCTGTCACTATATCCAGTCAGAAATTACTTGATTTATTAAGGAAGCTGCAAACCATAAATTTCTGAATTTTGACATTCCCCGTTGAGACATGCTTTTCAACGGGGATTTTTTCAATCGCATCCCTCCCAACACCACCCTACTACAAGCAGCAACAAACAATACCCGCAAAAATTTAGCGGCGAAACGGTCAAATAGGTATCTTGCAGCATTAGTTAATAACAACCTAACGGCACCAACTATGGATACATCAAAAAAATATATTCTGGCTCTCGATCAGGGGACTACCAGCTCGCGCGCCATCATCTTTAACCACGACGGCAAGCCAATAGCCTCGTCGCAAAAGACCTTTACGCAGCACTTTCCGCAATCAGGATGGGTAGAGCACGATCCTAACGAAATATGGTCGAGCCAAGCCTCGGTAGCAGCCGAGGTTATTGCCCAAGCAGGGCTTTCTGGATTAGACATTGCCGCCATTGGAATAACCAACCAGCGAGAAACTACCATCGTGTGGGAAAGAGAAACGGGCAACCCCATTTACAACGCCATCGTTTGGCAGGATAGGCGAACCGCCAGCATCTGCGACGACATAAGGGAGCACCACGCAACAACCATACACAAAAAAACAGGGTTAATTGTTGACGCATACTTCTCCGCAACCAAAATAAAGTGGATACTCGACCATGTAGAAGGCGCCAGAGCGCGTGCAGAACGCGGCGAGCTTTGTTTTGGAACGGTAGATAGCTGGCTAATATGGAAGTTTACCCGCGGAAGGCATCACCTTACCGATGTTACCAACGCCAGCAGAACAATGCTCTTCAACATTACCACCTTAGAGTGGGACGAGGAGCTTTTAAGGCTCTTCGACATCCCCCGCGCAATGCTCCCAGAGGTTCGCTCGTGCAGCGAGCATTTTTGCGATACGGCATCAACACTTTTTGCCACCCACATACCAATTTGTGGCGTTGCTGGCGATCAGCAGGCCGCCCTTTTTGGGCAGCAGTGCCTACACGAGGGAATGGCCAAAAGCACCTACGGTACAGGCTGCTTCATGATGGTTAATACAGGAAACAAACCCGTAATCTCTGAGAATAACCTGCTTAGCACCGTGGCCTGGCAAATAAATGGAGAAACAACCTACGCCATAGAGGGCAGCGTATTTGTTGGAGGAGCCGCCATACAGTGGCTCAGAGACGGCGCAGGTATTATCAGCTCGTCCGAGCAGAGCGAAAGCCTAGCCCTAAGCGTGGAAAATAACGGCGGCGTGTACTTTGTACCGGCACTTACCGGTTTAGGAGCCCCCTACTGGGATCAGTATGCGCGCGGAACCATTATTGGCATAACCCGAGGGACAACCGCAGCGCACATTACCCGCGCTACCCTCGAAGCAATAGCCTATCAGGTGTACGACGTGCTCGATGCCATGCGCGAAGACTCTGGGTGCCTTATCAACGAGCTCCGTGTAGATGGCGGTGCCGTTGCCAACAGCTTCTTAATGCAATTTCAGTCCGATATACTAGGTGGAAAGGTTATCCGACCAGCTATTCTAGAATCGACAGCACTTGGCGCGGCATACTTAGCAGGACTAGCCGTTGGTTACTGGAAAAATACAGAGGAGCTAAGCCTGCAGCAAAAGGTTGATCGTATTTTTGAGCCCAAAATGGAGCGACAAAGCGCCGAACGCTACCTTTTAAAGTGGCGAAAGGCTGTAGAGCGCGCCCAAGATTGGGTAGACCTCGACGATGAGCAGTAAGACATAGCCACATAGTAGAGCAAGCCGATGGTTACCACTTTTAGGTGGCCATCGGCTTGCCTTTTATATAGGGACAGTAAATGCTACCTAATAGTTACCACTGTTTCGCCAACCGCTAAGCCATTGCTCGATGCCTTTACCTTAAATGTTCCTTTAGCACCCTTTTTTGCCTTAACAACTACCAATACAAGTCCATTAAAAGCTTCCTTTTCGTGGCTACTAAATGGAATAAAGCTGGTAGCATCGCCGTTATCAGTGGCCACAATCTCTCCTGCCCCCTCCACTTCGAATTTTATAAGCGGATGCGTACGTGGAACGGTAATCCCATCCCTATCCTGCACGCTAACAGTAATAAATGCAAGATCCGCACCATCTGACGCAATGGCCGAACGATCGGATGATAGGCCCAACTTAGTAGCAGCACCGGTAGTTTTGGTGGTGGAGGACGCCCACTCCTTTCCATTTTTATAGGTTACCACCTTAAGTTCTCCCGGTTGGTAAGCAACGTTATCCCATACCAGCCTAAAATCTTGCCCTGCTACCTTATACTTACGCCCAAGGCTCTTCCCATTAAGAAATAGCTCCGCCTCGTCGCCCGAGGTGTATACATGAACGGGCGTTACCATTCCTACCCGCTCGGGCCAGTTCCAATGCGGAAGAATATGCGCCATTGGATAGTCCGGACGCCAATGCGCCTGGTAGAGGTAGAATCTATCTTTAGGAAATCCGGCTAAATCTACAATCCCAAAGTAGCTGCTGCGCGACGGAGCTCTATTTTTGCCCAACTCAGCCAGTTTAGCCTCCAGTTCGGCTCTTTTGGCAGGGTCATTACGGAAGTTAAGCAAATTCGTTTCGTCCGAATTGTAGGGCGTTGGCTCGCCAAGGTAGTCGAACCCAGTCCAAACAAACTCGCCCAAAAGATGGGGGAACTTTGCGTTAGTTCGGAACTGATGGTCGGGCGTGCAACCCCAATCGGGCTTAGCTAAATCGTACGAGGTAATCTGCCAATGCTGGTAAAGGGAGTCCTTACCAAAGAAGTATTCGCCGCGAGACGATACGCACGAGGATGTTTCGCTCCCCATGGTAGGCTTACTGGCATAGCGTGGATCAACATCCCAACGGGGTTGCTGGTCGAAGAAGTAGTTAACCCCCATAAGGTCGATACCCACAACCGCACCTACCTCGCGCGCACCATCGGGGTCGTTGTAACCGTTCGAAACTGGACGGGTAGGATCTTCGATACGAACAATATCAGCCAAATGCTTTGTCATCTCAACATCGCGCTGGTTCATTACCTCATTACCTATCGACCATATAAAAACCGATGGATGGTTACGATCTCGGCGTACCAAAGCTTTAAGATCTCGCTCGTGCCATTCGTCGTATAGCTTATTGTAGTCATTCTTTTTCTTTCCAACCTTCCAGGTATCAAAGGCCTCGTCCCAAACAAGGAAACCCATTTGGTCGGCAAGCTCCAACAGCTCGGGTGCAGGTGGATTGTGCGAAGTTCGAAGCGCGTTGCATCCCATTTCCTTTAAAATGGTAAGCTGACGGCGCAGCGCGCTGGTGTTTATTGCAGCACCCAAGGCACCTAAATCATGGTGGTTGCAGGTTCCCTGAATCGCCACCCTACGCCCATTGAGCAAAAATCCATTTCGAGGCGTAAACTCTAGCGTCCGAACACCAAAAGGAGTATTATAGGTATCCACCACCTTCCCATTAACGGTAACGGTAGCTTGCGCAAGGTAGCGGTTGGGCGATATAATGTCCCATCGCTTGGGATTGGTAATAACGGCATTAACCGTAGTGGCAACGCTTTTACCAGCATCGAGCTTAATTACAGCATTACCAAAACTCGACACCTTTTTACCAATACGGTTACCGCTTTCGAGCTCGTAAATGGTAGTTTTAATAGTAGCCTCAACGGTTAAAGGGCCTTGGTTATCGAGTGTTACATCCATTTTTACCGATGCCGAAGCGTTAGTTACTAATGGCGTGGTAATATAGGTGCCCCAATGCCCAACATGTACGGGATTAGTTTTTACCATCCATACATGACGGTAGATGCCTGCTCCAGAGTACCAGCGCGAATCCCACTTTTCGGTGTTCAATTTAACAGCAAGCACGTTCTTCTCCCCAAATTTTAGGTACGGCGTTAGCTCCATTCTAAACGAGCTGTAGCCGTAGGGCCAAGTTCCCAAGTAATGACCGTTAAGCCAAACTTCGGCATAGGCCATTGCCCCATCAAAATCAAGAAATATTCGCTTACCAGCATCGGCAGCTGGCATGGTAAAGTGCTTACGGTACGAGCCAATGCCCTTAAAGGGTAGCTTGCCCGTTTCGCCAGTTAGCTCTATACGAAATGGCCCATCAATGGCCCAATCGTGAGGCAAATCCAGCTTTTTCCAGTCGGCATCATCAAATAACGGATTTTCGAGCCCCCTTGGCTCTGCAAGCGAAGTTCCGTTTGCCTGAAGCCCAAAACGTGAAAAAAGCCAAGCCCCATCAAACGATTCGTACGAGGCCGATCCCATTCGCTGAATGACCTTAGCCGATTTATGCCCCTCAGCCACCTTGCTGGGAGCAACTGCTGCGCTGCTAGCCAAGGCAGGTAGCCCTACCAAAAGCAACAGGGCTAAAAGCAGCCGTTGTTGGTTTATTTTTTTATCAAAAGAAAGTATCATTGAACCTAGTGTTTAGTCGATAGCTGCGTATTTGCATAGGCTAATGTATAAACTTATGGGCATTAATCAGAATAGCAGCAATAAAAAAGAGCCAAAAGCTCGATTTATACGCTAACTCCCCACTCCGTGATGATACAGGTTCGTTTAAAGGGTTAATTTTCTAACTTTGCACCCCAACGTAAAATGGCTTTTTACGGCAATAATAAGTAGATGAGCGAAGCAGCTAGAATTTAAATGCACCACAACCAATAATAGTATACTCATTTCGAATCATCTAAAAGCATTAATTAAAATCTATAGCCAACAATGAATAAGCTTCTTTTCCTGCTTACAATTATCACTCTATCATTCTCCTCGTGCACTAAAGTCGATTACGAAAAGGTAACTCCACATCCTTATCCCGAAATAGTTGGAACTTGGAAATTTAATCTAGCAAACTATTTTACCATTCATATAGAAGATGCCTATAAACAAGAAGAAGTCGCAATCGCAGATAAGTATGAAACACTCGCCATACGTAAACCATTAATCGATCTTATCATTACCTTTAATGATAACATGACCTGTACAGGCGTAAAAGATAACGGGAACGAAGTATTAAGGTATAAAGGAATTTATACGATTGTAGGAAACAAATTATCCATAGTAATGAAGCTTGTAGGCAGTAATAATCAAACCGTTTACTACTCTGGCAACATAGAAATGAGATATAAAAAATTCTTCTTCTACTATTACAAGGAAACAATTCTCGACGACTACACAAAAGAAATTAAAAGTGGCTCCGAACCCCACATAAAATCCATATTCGATTTTTCAGAAGAGGAGCTGCTAAATAAAATATCCTATTTAGAAATGCACTTAATAATGGAAAAGGTATAAGCAGGGCTGTATACCATATTAGCCTACTCAATGTTATTTTTTGAATCCTAGGTAGCATTTATTCCTGCCACATCTTTAAGTAAATTTCGCAGGTAATCAGTTATGTGTAGCTGGTTACCATATTTTATCTTTTGGTTAAGAGTTTTACTCCATTGGTTACCATATTCTATACGGTGGTTAATGTTTTTACAGCATTGGTTACCGTTTTCAAGGCGCCAGTAATGGTAACCGGCTACAAAAAAATGGTAACCGCCAGCTATAAATCCATTACGATAGGAATAAAAGTAGTAACTGTCACCATTTTAAGGGTAACTAGGCACGAAAATATAACCTGTAGGCATTAATAAATGGTAACCAGCACCATATAAATAGAATGCGGAGGGCACAAAAAAAGAATCCTCGGTTCAGGTGCTAACTACCTGCCGAGGATTCTTCAGAATACCAAACCTTTAATTATCTGATGACTTCCCCTTGGATTTTGCCACCTTATTTTTCATATAGATGCTAACATACCCCACCTTACGCTCTTCGTTTCTCCAAAAAACGTACTGTCCACAGCGACGAACCTCGTCTACCACCTGCTTTAGGTAGGTATAAGCCTTATTCCTAATATCAATATTGGCATTGGTTCCCCTACGCGAACCGTTTAGGCGTGCCAACACCCCAGCCATCTCAGCCGAAAGCGTACCTGCCTCATCAAAAAGCGCCATATCAACACCAATTGCAATAAGAGGAACTGAATAGGTTTTACCCAACGCACTCAAATCGCTTAAATCCTGTATCATATCAACATGACCTGTACCTTCGGCAATAGCCTGCACCTTTACAAGCACCTCGGGGATGTTGCGGAAGGCATACATACAATCATGAACTAGATCATCTCGTAATCCATAAGCATAGGGCGAGCGTTCCTTCCATTCCGTCTTAGCCTCATCGCTACTTTGCAACAATTCCGACTGAACGTACCGTAAAGCACCAGCTCTTTGAGGAATACAGGTTACAAATTCCCAGCTTAAACCCGCCTTAAGTAAGGCTTGCTTATCCTTTTGGCACCAGAGGTAAAGATCTTCGGCCTCCTGAATAAAGTAACGAACAGGGATGTTTGGAATGGCAGCATCTTCAATGCTCATTATCGCTGCTGCACAATCTTCATAGTCTTTTTTATTGTCCATAGACAACTATTTTTTGATGTTAATAAAAAACTACAGCACATCGAGGCGGCTTAAGAAGTAGCAACCTCACCCTTCTCCGTGTATAAATTTACAAAATTTTTAATTTCCAAATAAATTTTGATATTTTTTTCTTCCTAAAAAAAATAAAGGTGCGCTGCAATCGCTGCAGCCCACCCTCCCCTTAATTAATTGTCTACTGACAGTGTAGACACTTTCTTACATCTTCTTAACCGAAAAGTTGTCGTACCTAACGCAAAGCCTATCGGCCAACTCGGTCGATATGGCTGGATTAACCTTCAATAGAAGGTTTTTATCTATCTTCGAAAGAACTGGCTGTTCTTTTCTTAGCTTCCTAATTATATCCTTATCGATGCTCATGAGCTCCTCCATAACCCCAACTACCGCCTTTTGCTTGGCATCAGTTATAATCCACTCCACCAATCCGTTTTCGTGCGAGTACTCTAGCGAGTAGTAGGCGGCTAAGCCTTCCTCCAAAACGGTTCTTTCCGATGGTGCGGTGGGGTTAAGCAGATGGATCATCCCGTGGCTAATCTGAAAAATAGCCCTGTTGAAGTCCATTATACAACCCGAGGTTATCTGCATTATTACATGCTTTGACTCCTCGCATACTACCAGAAAGGGGGTGCTACTGGGACTAATCTCTACCCCTAGTAGGGTGTAGGACATATCTCTTGGTCCAAACTTCCGCTCAACATTTTTTAATATTTCCCCCGCCTTGGCCACTATTGATGAGCTATGGCCGTTTAATTTCGTTTTTGCTATAAAGATCGAACTCATGATTAAAATATTTCCATATTCGCACAGCACAAATTTAAGGTTTGTTTACGGTTTATTTTAGGTGAAAAACCGAAACTTTCGAAAACAGGAATAAATACCTGCTACGACCATCCATAAACAGGAAACCGCTGCAGACCAACATATGGCAGCGGCACTCCCCCTTTCGCGGTACGTAAAAAAATGCAGACAGCACCATCCAATGGGTGGTGCTGCCAAAAAAAAGGTACTATAAAGAATGTAAAAAGTCGAAACCTGCTGCTACAGCTTTACGGCCTTAAAGCTGTCAACCATTAGCATGTTTACCTGGCCGTTCATATTCTCGTTATGCTTCTCGAGCGATAGCCGTATGGTGTTTACACCCTTCTTTAAGGTCACCCCCAGCTGGTTCGATGGCCTCCAGTCGCTCCATGCATCCTGCTCTACAATAGGGAATACCATTGTGCCCTGCCTTTTTCCGTTAACCGATAGGGTTCGAAGCGCAGCGCTGTTGCCGCAGCACATTCTGTCGGTGCCATTCGAGTAGCGGATCGAAACAAGGTACTGGCCATCGGCCTCTACATTTACAGGGAACGATATAGCTGGGTTCACCTTCTTCGACGATTCTACAAAGCCGCTACCATCGTAGCTGGTGTAGGGTAATTCCGACTTTCGGTTGAAATTTTCGACCTCAACAACGTAGGTTTTATCGGCGGGGAACACCTGTATTGGATTACTTAGGAAAGATTGCATGCCGTTTTTATCAACCGCCATTACCTGGTACTCCGAGTAGGCATCTATCGGCTTTATTTCGAAGCTGCTTTGCTTTGTTGTGCCTACTTTTGCTCCATTACGGTATACCACAAACTCGCGGGCGGCATCGTTAGCCTCCCACTGTAGCATGCTTCCCTGCAGCTGCAGCTTAGGAGTTGCTGGGGCGTATGCTACCGGCTGTAGGTTCACCTTCGACGATCCAAAAGGCTTGTTCTTCATCACAATTTCTACATTCTGTACACCTGCAACGTTACCGTCTAGCATCGGATTTTGCGCTACCCCGTTAACCTTAAACGAGGCCACCTCGTCGCCAAAACCGCTAATGGTAATATTTACGGTAGCCTTGCGGTACTTAAAGTTGGTAAGCGTGTAGCTGCCTGCGTACGCCTGTGGTATGGATGGGGAGAATACGATACCCTTAGGCTCGAAGTTCATCCCAAATATTATCTTGTAGGTCATGCCAATGTTGGCGCCAACGCTCCACAGCTGGCGGTCGGAGTTGATGGCGGTTCCATGGCAATTGCCCGTGGAGGCTACAAAGTTCTCCTTGTTGGTAAGATACATCGATGCGGCACGGTAGATGGAGGCCATGCCGTACTCCAGCGCCTTTTCGTTCTTCACTTTGGCCGCTGCGAGGTTCCAAAAAGCCTGTACAAATGGCCAAACGCTGTTGTTGTGGTAGGGCCCAACCTCTGGAATCTGCGGATATATGCAGGTGATGCCATATTCGGTAATAGGGGTGCTCTCCACCACGGTGCGGGCTCGATGGCTATCGGCAACATCGTAAATTACGGCTAATGCCTCGCCCAAAGCCTCGGCACGTGGCGATAGCGATAGGTAATGCTTTCCGTAAAGATACTGCGCGTAGTATCCCTTATCGTTCATCCATAGCTTTTGGTTGATGCGGACCTTCACCTTCTCGGCGAGCCTTGCGTACTTGCTGCTTTTTACGCCCATAGCGCCCTCTATCATCCCCAAAATGTTGTAGGTTTGGTAGTGCACCACCGCGGTTCCCAAATTTTCGGAACGGTAGATATCTACGGGCATCATCCACTGCGGGTAGGTTTGCTCGCGCCAGTCTAGGAACGATGATTCGCCAGTTGGAAGGCTATTGGGATAGTATATCGTCTTTAAATCGGCCTCTACGCTGTTTTTTACTATTGGGTAGATGGTTTTTAGCCAGCTTTCGTCGCCGGTGTACTTGTAAATTTCCCAAGCGGCCAGCACCCAGGTCATTCTATCCGACGAAATGGGCCACGAGCCTCCCGATCCGGTATCTTGGATTATATGCCCATCCTTTGTTTTGCGCATTAAGCCCTTTTTGGCCACATCCGGATCGGCAATGGCAATGCCTAAAATGGTTGCGTAGCTCAAATCTCTGGTCCAAACGCCTCCCCAGCTCTTTCCGGTATCAAAATAGCCATCGCTGGTACGGAGTAAATCCAGCTCGTTAAGCGTCATATTGTAGAGGGCATCAACCATCGGAACCGATGACCGCAAAATAGGATACGCCTTGTTCTTTAATACGATGCTGCGCTTGTAGGCCTCAACGGTGCTGCTATATAACGGCTCGTCGTTGCCCTTAAAGGTGGAAAAGAGGGTGTCGCCTTTAATAAAGGCCCGCTCATTTTTCCATGTTACCAAATCGGGGAATATCGAAAAGTTGGTAGATGTAAAAATTGCCTTCTGCGAAGGTTGTCCCGAAGCCGCCAACCCCGCTAACACCAGGGCGGCAGCTGCTATTTTTTTCTTTTTCATTAGGCAAATAGGTATTTTATTGATATCGCTTGCCGCATAAATGCTCCATATGGCAGCAAGCTCGTCCAAACATTGCTTTATCTACAAATTTAGCACATCGGTTGCGGTTACTATCCCAACCAAAACGGCTATATCTTTTTCCTGTGACGAATGAGGCCAAAAGCACTACATACGCCCGTCTACTTTATGCATAAAGGAGGCTAATCCCAAACAAAGCGCCACTCCCCATTGGGTTGCCTGCGCCACACGGTATGAAATACCCCCTCCGACTCTATCCTCTTACCTGTAGAGTCGGTTGCACTAAATTTGTACTTGCCATAGGTGTAGCCCAATGTCCCATCGTTGGATGCATCGGCAAAATCGGGCTTCCAAAATAGGGTAACGTTGATAGCCGTGCTCTTCTTCATGTATCCGATCATGGCATCGCGCCCAACGAGCAGCACATCGTTGCGGTTTAACACCGCATCTGGAGCCGCAAAATGGGCAAATGCGGCCCTTACTCCGCTATCTAGCGCCATTTTCTGAAATGCAGCTTCGGCTGCCACTATCTCCGATATCGCCTTCTTTCTCACATCTTGCCCAAAACCAGCAACCGTTAGGCAAAAAAGCATTACTAGCAGAAATAATCTCCTCATACCGATAGTTTTGTTGACCTAAATTTAGGGAAAGTTGCCAATGCTGTCAATAAAAAAAAAGAGCGCCGTAGCGCTCTTTTTCAAATATTCTTACATTTCGTTATTCATGAATCCTTGCCTCTTTAAAACCTCTAACAGCAGGTTCGATATGGCTACAAAATCCTTTTTGGTGTATCGGTTTTCGGTAAATACCTGCGCTAAAGTCTCCTTACCATTCTCTTCGAGCAGCTTTTTTGTCAAAGGCTGGCTATCGCGCTCCTCGTAAATCCTATCGATATCGGCAGGGGTGAAATCTTTATAGGTTTCCCAATGTACTACCGCATCTAAAGGCAGACGATCTGTTAATCCAGGCGCGTCGGCTGCATATCCCAAGGCAATGGTAGTTACAGGAACAACACCTTGTGGTAATTTTAGCAAATCGATAATCTTATCGGCAGTATAGGTGGTTGTTCCAAGGTAACAGATGCCTAAACCAAGATGCTCGGCCTCTAAAGCAACATTCTGCGAAGCCAAAAGAGCGTCAATGGCCCCCACAACAAACGAATGGAAGTTGTCGTACCCAGGAGTGGCCTTCCGCTGCTCGCACCATTTGCTGAAACGGTTAAAGTCGGCACAAAAAGTCATCAAAACTGGCGCCTTAGTAGCAGGCTGGTTAAAGTGACATCCATTAAGAGCCGTACGAACCTCGCTATCGGTGGTAACAACAATGCTATAAACCTGCATATTTCCAGTCGTAGAGGCTCGAACACCCGCTTCTAGAATACGGTTTAGCGTTTCCTTCTCCACTTTTCTATCCGAAAAGTTTCTTATCGAACGGTGATTAAATATAGCGTCCATTATCTTATATCTTTTAGTTACGAAAGGTCATAAACTCTAAGTATCTCGTCGGCCATCTTGCTCCACGAGTATTTTCCCTTCTCCTGCTCCGCGTTGGCCATCATCGCAGCCTCGCGGTTGTTGTCGTAAAAGTCGACAATGGCATCGGCTATTGCAGGAATGCAAGGTTCCACCACATAACCCACCTTGCCATCAGGAATTATCTCCGAGAGCCCTCCAACATTGGTAACCAGCATTGGCTTATTAAAATGGTAGCCTATTTGGGTAACTCCACTTTGGGTGGCATGCTTATAGGGCTGCACCACCATATCAACGGCACAAAAATAACGGGCAACCTCGGGGTCTGGAATAAACTGGGGATAAAACTGAATCCTATCTCCCAACCCTAATCGTTCTATTTGGTCGTAGTAAGGCTTTGCGTCAGCATAAAATTCGCCTGCTACCAGCAATTTCACCTTCTTGTTTCGAATTCGAGTGTCGGCAAACGCTTCAAGCAGCCAATCTAACCCCTTATAATCCCTAATTAATCCAAAGAAAAGCAGGTAGCTCGTATCCTTATCAAGGTTGAGCAGCGTTTTTGCCTCCTCCTTAGGTATTGAAGCACCAAAGTTGTCGAACAAAGGATGGTGGCAAAACCCAACAGGATGGTTGTAGGTAAACGTCTTCAAATCTTCGCCTACGCTCTTCGACATTACCACAAAACCATTGGTAGAGTGCACCCAAAACTCCGACAGGAATCGATCGCCAATGCGTTTTTCGTGAGGAATTACGTTGTCGGCCACACAAATTACCTTTGTATGCCCATTTCCACGCGCAATGCGGGCAATGGTTCCAAAGCAGGGAGCCATAAACGGCAGCCAGTAGCGAATCAGCAGCACATCGGGACGACGCTGACGTATCTTTCTCCCCACGTTTATCCATGTTATGGGATTAATGGAGTTAACAGCAACCTCCACATCGAGCTCTTCGGGCTTAGGTTCTGTTGTATACTGCGTTTTTCCAGGAAAAAGGAACGAAGGATACTGAAGGCTAAACGTATATATCTTAACGCTGTGCCCCATTCGCATAAACTCCTGCGCAAGGCGGTCGTTATTAGCAGCAATCCCACCTCGAAAGGGATGGGCAGGTCCTACAATAACAATATCTAGTGGTTTCGACATAAGTTCGAAGATTTTTGGCTAAAGTCCTAAAAATTATTGGAAAAATGAAACGAAACAAGGCTAAGCATTTTCCTTCTGCATCACATGGGCTACAATTCCATCAAAATTATCTGGCGAAAACCAGGCAATATCATCATAACGGTTAAACCAAGTAATCTGACGTTTGGCATATCTACGAGAGTTGCGCTTAATTAGCTCAACAGCCTCCTCCAAAGTTATTTTGCCATCAAAGTAATCGAATAGTTCCCTGTATCCCACCGTCTGCAACGCGTTTAAATGACGGTTTGGATAGAGCTTTTTAGCCTCATCGAGCAGCCCTTGCTCCATCATCAGGTCAACTCTCAAATTAATACGCGCATAAAGTTCTTCACGATCGCGCTGTAAGCCCACTTTTATAATCTTAAAGTTGCGCGTTTTCTCAAAATTTTTCCTTAAAGACGAATACGGAATCCCCGAAATGATGCACACCTCTAATGCTCTGATAACCCGTTGCGGATTATTTATGTCTACAGTATTATAGGACTCTTCATCGAGCCTTTTAAGCCAATCTGAAAGAGAAGTGAGCCCCTCATTTTTTAGACGAAGCTTAAGCATCTCCCTTGTTTCGGGATTAGTTGCAGGAATGGCGTCTATTCCCAAACAAACAGCATCGATATAAAGACCGGAACCTCCTGTAAGTACAACAAAATGGCGCTTTTCGAAGAGCTTATCAATGGTATTAATTGCATCGACCTCATACATACCTGCTGTATAAGGTTCAAATATAGACCTAGATTCTATAAAATAGTGAGGAACAGCAGCCAGCTGTTGCTTATCGGGCACCGCTGTTCCTATGTTCATTTCACGATATATCTGCCTAGAGTCTGAAGAGACAATAGGGGCTTCAAGTGCCTTCGCGATGGAGATACTTAAGTCTGTTTTCCCTACGGCTGTTGGACCAACTAGTACAACTAGAGTACCTTTACTCATTTGTACTAGTATTCGTCGTCATAACGGGTATCATACTCCTCGTACGACTCAAAATCGTTGAAATCATCCATCACGTCATCATAAACAGACCCGCTGCTTTTTGGAATCTCAATCTGAAAAGGAGCGTCTCCAATAGAAAAGGTAACCGCTGGGGATTCCATCCCCTCCTCTGCATTTTTACGATCAAGAACTTCCATAAAAAGCCCCCTGTCGTTGAATATATCGAAGACGTAGAGCAATCTCTGATTCTTCTCCTCTATAATAGAGTTAAGGGTAACAGCATCCATCGCAACAGGAGCCTCGTGATTGCTGTCGTTTTCATCGCCCATATCAAATAGCGTAAACTCACGCAACTTATTCCAATCGTGGTCTACCGTAAAAAACGAAGCCATTTGAGCAGGGTCGTAGTTCAAATCCTCCCGAATAAGTTGATGAAGGTCGAAAAGGGTACTTTCGCTTGAAATCTCATAGTCGCGAGCGAAATCTTCAACCTCCCCCGACAAAGCCCTGAATTTAAATATCATAAAACTTCTATTATACATTTTTCAATGACAAAATTATAAAATAATGCAGGAAGAAAACCACACCTATAGAGCTTTGTTTTATTAATCATTTTCGTACATTTATAAAGATATACTAACTGCATTAACTATACGCTTATGCTTGCAGGTGCTTTTTTCAAAGAAAACATTAGAATTTCTTGGTTATCAATAAAGTCCAACCCTCTAAGAACGATACTAACCATCCTCATTATTGCTATTGGAATAATGGCTTTGGTTGGAATATCAACGGCTATCAGCTCTATTAAAGGCTCAATTAGCAACACCTTTTCGATGATGGGAGCGAACTCGTTTACCATTCAAAGCAGGGATTTTCAAATCAGAATGGGAGGTAACACCCGTGGAAGGATCAGAAACAACCCTATAATATCCTACAACGATGCGCTGAAGTTTAAGGATCTCTTCAAGATTCCTGCAACAACAAGCATATATATGCGATTAGGTGGTGCCAAAATTGTCAAAGGGAACGGAACGGAAACAAATCCTAACAACTCCATTGTTGCAGCAGACGAGAACTTTGTCCGGAACTCTGGGTATGAAATAGAAAAAGGCCGAGATATTGTGAAGTCGGAAATAGAAAATCTCAACCACGTAGCAATAATAGGTTTGGACATTGCAAAAAAACTGTACCCACAAAAAAAAGACCCTACAGGAGAATTTATCGTCACGGAAGGAGGCAAATATAGAATTATCGGGATACTAAAGTCCAAAGGTGGTATGATGGGTGGTGGAACCGACCGCATGGTTATTCTACCTGTTTCTATAGGCAAAACGCTTCGCGATAAGAGCAAAACGACCTTCTCCATACTAGTAACTCCAACCAATCCGATGCACTCCAAAGAAGCACCTACTGAAGCAGAAGGAGTTTTCAGAACCATTAGAAAATTAAAAGCAACGGATGCATCCGATTTTGAGATTATAAAAAGCGACGCTATCGTAAAAGTTATGATAGACAATCTTTCGATTGTAAGCTACGTTGCAACAGCCATCGGCTTTATAACACTTTTGGGTGCTGCCGTTGGGCTAATGAATATTATGCTAGTTGCTGTAGCCGAAAAAACGCAAGAAGTTGGGATTAGAAAGGCAATAGGAGCCAAATCTCGTAATATAAAGCAGCAGTTTCTTTTCGAATCAATTATGATTTGCCAGTTAGGAGGTGCTTTAGGCATCATACTGGGAATTTTAGGTGGGCTTCTTATTTCTATGGGGATAAATACACCATTTATAATTCCATGGTCATGGATAGGTGTAGCGGTGCTACTTAGCTTCTTGGTGGGAATTGCATCTGGCTACTTCCCTGCAGTAAAGGCAGCACGTCTCGATCCGATTGAATCTTTAAGGTACGAATAACCGATTAAAATAAAAAAGGCCGACAAATGTCGGCCTTAAACGTATAATAGCGTAGACTATTTTACAGTGTTCATGTGAGCAATAAGGTCTAACACCTTGTTAGAGTAACCCCACTCGTTGTCATACCAAGATACAAGCTTAACAAAATTTGGGTTAAGCATGATACCTGCTTCTGCATCAAAAATAGAAGTACGAGGATCTGAAATGAAATCGCTAGAAACAACAGCATCTTCAGTATATCCTAGGATACCCTTCAATTCGTTTTCAGAAGCAGCCTTAATGGCAGCCTTAATTTCGTCATAAGTAGCAGCCTTCTCGATACGGCAAGTTAGGTCAACTACAGAAACATCAAGAGTAGGAACGCGGAAAGACATACCAGTAAGCTTACCCTTAAGTTCAGGGATAACTACAGTAGCAGCCTTAGCAGCTCCAGTTGAAGATGGAATGATATTGCCAGCAGCAGCACGTCCACCTCTCCAATCCTTAGCAGATGGAGCATCAACAGTCTTTTGAGTGTTGGTAGTAGCGTGAACTGTAGTCATAAGACCTTCTACAAGACCGAACTTGTCGTTAATAACCTTAACTAGAGGAGCTAAACAGTTAGTAGTACAAGATGCGTTCGAAACGAATTGCTCTCCTTTGTAGTTCTTGTGGTTAACCCCCATTACAAACATTGGAGTATCATCTTTAGATGGAGCAGACATAACTACACGCTTTGCACCACCTGCAATGTGAGACTCGCAAGCTTCCTTAGTTAGGAAAAGACCTGTAGACTCAACAACATACTCAGCACCTACTGCACCCCAGTTGATGTCTGCTGGATTCTTGCATGCTGTTACACGAATAGCGTTACCGTTAACGATAAGCTGTCCATCTTTCACCTCTACTGTGCCATCAAAACGACCGTGAACTGAATCGTACTTTAGCATGTAGGCCATGTATTCAACATCGATAAGGTCGTTGATTGCAACAACTTCCATATCACTACGCTTTTGTGCGGCACGGAAAGCCAAGCGTCCGATTCTTCCGAATCCGTTGATACCAACTTTAATTTTAGCCATAGCTTAATTGTTATAAAAGAAATAAATTGCTGTTTTCGATACACAAAAATAGAAAAATTGAGGGATACATCAATTTTCCGATTGCTGCGCAATTTTAGCAAAAAAAAGAGACATTAGCAAATGTAATTCGCTAACAACCAAACTTTTGATTTACATAAAATAGCACAAAAAACGTTATAAAACAACGATTAGACGACCGTCTATGTTTTGTTTAAATTACGTTAAGCCTAAATTTTACTTATTAGTATGCTTCTGTGGGTAGGCAGGACAATCTTTTGTTGTTGTACAAGACGAGATAATCCCTACAAGTAAAGTCAACACCAGCATCAACAAGACTAATTTTCTCATTACAATCGTTTTATAAAAGTTTATCAAAAAACAATAATCCCAGATAATCAAATTCCCAAGTATCCCTCTAATTCTCCAACAGCTTACTATTTAACCACTGCAGCCGATGCATACGCGGGGCATGGAACTGCTTCACGGCAAGAAGTTGTAAGCACAATAATCGACAACAAAATAAAAACCAACGAAATACAACTCTTTCTCATCCTAAACTTAATTTAAATAATAACGGCTCAAAACCATCGGCAAACTATGAAAAAAAAGGCATTCTAGGAATGCCTTTTATATTTTTTTATCGACTAGATAGTGATTCCGCTCTGTTGAACTTCTCGCAACAAGCTCTCCAAGAAAACCTGTTAAGAACAGCTGAGCTCCTATTATCACCAATGTTAGAGATATATAGAAAAGGGGCTGATCGGTCACCTCGCGCACTTTTAGGTGGTTTGTCAGCAGGTATAATTTCTCTGCAATCATGTAAATGGAGAGAATTCCACCTACTAAAAACGATAAAATGCCAATTGTTCCAAAAAAGTGCATTGGTTTCTTACCAAACTTTGAAACAAATACCACAGATAGTAAATCTAGAAATCCGTGAATAAATCGCTCCCATCCAAACTTGGTTACGCCATACTTGCGAGCTTGGTGTTCCACGACCTTCTCTCCTATTTTCCTAAAGCCAGCCTGCTTTGCCAGCACAGGAATATAGCGATGCATTTCTCCGTAAACCTCCACGCTTTTAATAACCTTTCGTCGGTAGGCCTTTAGCCCACAGTTAAAGTCATTGAGTTTAATCCCGCTTACAAAACGAGCTGTAGCGTTGAAAAACTTGCTAGGAAGACGCTTGCCAATCGGATCGTACCGCTTTTGCTTCCATCCAGAAACGAGGTCGTATTTATCCTCCATGATCATCCTGTATAGCTCAGGAATTTCATTGGGACTATCCTGCAAGTCGGCATCCATTGTAACAACCACCTCCCCTTGAGCAGCATCAAATCCAGAATACAAAGCGGCTGATTTACCGTAATTTCGAAGAAAACTAATTCCCCTTATGAACGTCTTTTTAGAAGCAAGTTCCTCAACAACCTCCCACGATCGATCGGTACTTCCGTCATCAACTAGAACAACTTCAAAAGAGAAACGATTCTCAACCATCACCTTTTCAATCCAATCAACCAACTCCGGAAGCGACTCTTCCTCATTGTAAAGCGGCACTACAACCGATATATCTAAATTACTCATCTAACAGAATTTTCCGTTTTGACCGGCTATTCAAAAACTGGTCTGTTTCTTTTGGCAAATATTGCAGTAATTAAACTAATAACCAAACTAATTATCATGCTCCAAACCAGCCCAACAATGATAACTATTGCAGGAGATTGAAACTTCTTTCCAAATGCAATCGCCGCCTCTATCTGGGCATCAGACATTCCC
Organism: Alistipes sp. ZOR0009; assembly: GCF_000798815.1. Taxonomy (NCBI): domain Bacteria; kingdom Pseudomonadati; phylum Bacteroidota; class Bacteroidia; order Bacteroidales; family Rikenellaceae; genus Alistipes; species Alistipes sp. ZOR0009. The sequence goes on from NZ_JTLD01000034.1 coordinate 45,215, forward strand.
TTCTCAGCCATTGCCTCTCGTTGCACATCCATCATCTTACTCATAAAATCGGGTTCTATTACATTTTGTAAGATCATTATGAATACTAGAGATATAGCTGCACTAATCATCATCGAAATCCAGCCAAATTTAAAGGCTTGCCCATAGGAAAGATAGTTCTCGCACTCTTCCTTTCTGTATTTTACCGTGAAATAGTATACTAATACGAAAGAAACTAGCAAAGAGACCCAATTCTCCCAGTTATTTTGTTTGTAGATATCACCTGTAAGGTAGGTGACAACAGTAAAAAGAATGGAAACTACACCTAAGATCAATCCAGTGTTAAGCATATGCTTAAATGGAGACATTTTCTTTTCCACAGCATCTTCCATACAAATAGTCTATTAATGGTTAATAAAACCCAAAGATAAAACATTAAGTAATTGTGCAGCGAATAAATTTTGGAACTTATAAAATTATTGTACTTTTGTGCCCGGGTAAGTCTTACACGACCAGCTCCTGCTGAACTCCCCCAGGACCGGAAGGTAGCAAGGGTAGGTGGTTGTAGCGGTGCGATGTAAGTAGCTTACCCTTTTTTGCGTCTATACCTCAAATAAAAAAGGGAAACAGATAGTAATCAAAAATAAAAGAGCTGCTTAATAAAGCAGCTCTTTTATTTTATTTCCTCTCTAAAAACGATAAGTTAATTCCACAAAGACCATTCGTGGCTTTGCCTTTTGCGCATAAAGGTTTTGAAACTTCTCGACTTCATACTCATACATATACGTATTGTAACGCTCATTCGTTAGATTCTTTCCTCTCAATGTCAAGTTCAGATTTTTATACGTATAGCCCACGGTTGCATTTATATTAAACCAAGGTCTCTGAAACGAAGGCGCATTAGCAAACTTCGAAAAGGCGTTAGCATCATTCCAATAATGCTTTCCAACCCTTTCATAATCGACTCCAAGCACGATTGTCGAATTTCCCCTATCATCAAGATTAATACGGTACGAGCCACCCAAACTTAACGTAGAGCGCGGAACAAATGGCAAGTAGTTTCCATCATATACCGTAGCGTCATTCATTCTATAATCCAAAAATTTGGCAACGGTATAGCCGTATGCACCGTAAAGTTGAACATTTGTAAAAGGAATTGCATTAACCTCTAGCTCAGCCCCCTTGGTAAACGAGTGCCCCGCATTGGTAATCATCAAACCTTCTCCGCTAGGGAGGAATACGTTGATTTGTTGATCGCGCCAATCTGTATAAAACACAGAAACATTCGCCATTAGTCGGCTATCCAACCACTTAGTTTTAACACCCATCTCTACATTTTCGGCAAATTCAGGATTATAGGCAATGGTTTTAGGATTACTCTTATCGTACGACGTATTAAATCCACCACTTTTGTATCCCAAGCCCCATGAGGCATAAACATTTTGGCCTAAAAGATCATAAGACACAGTTGCCTTAGGCAAGAACACCAGCTTATCTTTCGAATAGTCCTTGGTGGTCACCATTGGATTAGGAACATTTGCAGGAAGAGGCACTTTTATAACCCCTGAAGGTGTAGTAATTACAATCGGATTAGGGAGCTTAACGGCATTGTAGTAGTCAAACTTTTTATTCTCATAATCCAGCCTTCCACCCAGCGACACATTCAAGCCTTTGATAAAAACATCTGAAAATTGCGACTGATGAAAGAATGCAATCCCATTTGATTTTTCGCCAGTTTGCGTGTTTACTGCTGCATTGGGAATATTCTTTGTTTTAGAGGGATCTTTTACGCCCATATACCTAGAGACATCATTCCCATTCTTTATATCAAACCCTTTATCCATCTTCTGACTAAAGAAAAAGGCTCCAGTTTGGCTCGACCATTTCCCAATCTTTGGCGTAAGGAAGACAAGCTCGTCGGTTATCAAGTTTTGATACTGTAAGAAGTCGTTGGTATACAAATCTTCGGCGGTGTAGTCATTATCCAGATGCTGATGATCTTGAAAATACTGGTAAGAGGTTACATTTCGCAATTCAAAGTCACCAAATTTCTTACTTAAAACAGCTGCACCATTCACCATATTCCGCGTATAGTACGATTCCTCATTAAAATTCACATCCTTAAACGCCCCTGTTGATGCATCATAAACGTTAAAAGGGTTACCTCCGTCATTATTTAATCCAAAACCACCTATAACCTTTACGGTGAATGTCTCATTGGGCTTGTAGCTAACGCTAAATTTTGTGTTCAGATTCTCAAGGTTATCAACCTTCTTCCCATTAAACGAGTTCGTAAAAAAACCATCCCTTTTAGCATACGAAACTCCTGCAGCAACACCTACTTTGCCATAGGTATTAGAATGTGACGCGAGAAATCGCATAAAATTGTAGTCGCCATAAGACGCAACAAGCCTATTTCTCATTGTAGAGCTTGGCTCTTTCGAATAAACAGAAACGGTTCCTCCCATAGAGTTCCGACCAAAGAGTGTTCCCTGTGGACCTCTAAAGATTTCAATACTTTTCACATCAAAAAGGTCAAAATCGAAAGTTGATTTGTCGAAGTATGGAACGTTATCAACATAAAAGGCAACGCTAGGGGTGTTAAACTTAGACCCAATACCCCTTATATAAATCGGAGAATTTACTTTATTCCCATAATCGGGCATGTAGAAGTTTGGAATGCGGGCAGTAACATCTTTTATGCCAACAATCCCCTCTCGCTCTATTTTAGAAGGCGTAAATGCCGATACAGACAACGGAACAATGTGCAAATCCTCGGCTCTACGATGGGAGTAAACAATTACAGGCTCCAGCCTCTTGGTTATTTCAACACTATCCGAAGGGGTAACCTTACCACGATCCTTCCCAAATGCATCTCCCCCCCAAAAAGCTACTGCGCTTAGCAGTAGCAACATCATTTTTTTCATCCGAATATTACGATTTAACGGATTACAGCCGCAAGATTGCCTCTAAAGGGTGCAATGCGGCATTGTTTATATCTTAATTAACTGTACAAAACTAGGTCGACAAAGGTTTTAGCCCTCGCGACTCCTTAAAATACAAGCTAACAGAAGGGAGGTGCCCGTAAGCTGGGCATAGAAATGGCTAACAAGCCTACATATACCTCATTCAATCGAGGATACTCAACTCGTACCTTATTTATGTAGGTAGCAACGCTATCTTCCGTAGAACACGCTGCCAGATGGTCGCCAAAAAAGTATACGGAATGGCTATCCATAGAAGAGCCTACGGTAGCCGCGCTATAAACAACCGAAATATGAGATTCTGGCTGTACTGATAATTCAGATAATGGCTTGGCACAGAAATTTAGCACAAATACCTGCACCAAGATGCCGATAAATGGAAGCAAAAAGCTATGTGCAAAAATTCCTGTAGCAAACATACCTTAATTTCAGCTGATGTATGTAGCGTTAAAGATAGTAAGAATTAGCAATCGATGGCACTTATAACCATTAAAAGGGCTAAATGTTCGGAATGGCAGAAATACCCAGATAGAAGGAGACCAAACAAAACTGCTGAGTGGCCATACACTCCTCGAAGTTAATACCTCCTCGTATTCTCTTAAAGAAGAATCCCAAAACAATACGCGCAGCTATTACGGGGATAATCGCAACCCAAAGTTTTGGTCTTAAGATCAGCAAAAATGGCAGCAGACCTATCGTCAAAGCCACCAGCCAACCGTCAATCCCCAGCTTATGAAAAACAGGAGCCGTGTTGTAGCCTTCTTTAGGCCTAAAATATCGGTTGGTATCAACAAGCGTTATTGCAGAAAGCCTAGCCAACGAATCGCCAACCAGTATAACCCAAGGAACAAGCGCAGGACTCATCTCCTGAAGAATGGCAAACTGTAAAATCAGGTTTAGCGCAACGGCTAAAATCCCCTGTATGCCGATAGACTTATCAGAACGGTTGCGATTATAAAAGCGCTGGCCATGTCGTCCTCCTAAGTTATCGAAAAAGTAGGCTATCCCCCCTTCCTGCAATCCGCCCGTCAAAAAAACGGAGAATGTTAGCGTTATTGCTACCGTAACAGGCTGCGTAAACAGGTAGTCTATAAGGTAAAAGGCAAGAGCTGTCAACCCGCCTACCACCCATCCTGTTATGGGATAGTAGGGAGCCGTTTGTCCGTAGTCGCTATGCGAAATGGTAGCCCATCGAGCGATAGGAATACGAGTAAAAAGCGATATTGCGGCTGCTATTCGTCGGAACATTTCGCAAGACAGTTACTTCTTAACCCCAGCTGTTTGTTATTTATACGTATCCGTTACTTTTTACGTCTCGAGAACCACAGCTTAGCCGCACCACTCTTAGGTTGCTCCCCTTTAGTGGCAGTTTTCGCTGCGGGCTTAGCCTTAGAGGCTTGTGGTTTCTCCTTTTTGGGCGCCTTATCGGCTGATAGTGGCTCCTTACGAGCCTTTTTTTCCTCCTGCTTTTCGGGCTGTGGCTTTGCCTTTCCCAAATTGCGGGTAATTCGCTTCGAGGCAAACTCAGGTTTTGGTTTTACGTAAACGGTTTTCTCAATAAAACGAAGCGGCTCCCCGTCTATCTTAATGAAATCCGTCTTAAACGCTCTATCCCCAGGTTTTGCAGTATGACTGTTTACGGTAACCCTCTCCTGCTCTATAAGCAAATCGGCCTCACGACGAGAGCAAAAGCCAGCCTCGCTAATCAGCTTATTTAAACGAACTGCATCCTTTTTACTTTGGCGCATAACTTTATATTACAAATGTGATTGAGCACATTACGCCACGAAGGTAATGAATTATTGTTATAATTTCAGCCTAACCTCTGCAGCATCGCCCACAGGCTGCCCTATAACCCCACCAAAAGGTCCCATAAGCAGGACTAAATTGTCCGTTTTCCCTTTACAACCGCAATAAAACCGCTATACATTATTTAATACTATTGCGGCTTACACAAAAAACAAAGATGCAAGGCTCTCGGCTTTCGCCTCAAACCCTGCATCTGTTTCTGAATAATGCCTTACAAATATAAACGCTTATATATCATATCAAAGAGCAAATCAAAAAAAGTATGAAAAAGATCTTTTTTTTTGTCCATTTCGTCTGTTAAAGCGGACTATCCTTCTAAAAAAACAGCTTAACAGAATATCCCTTTTATAATAATATTTATATTTGCGCCAGTTTTGGTCTCCGCCTCAAACGGAGTGAAAAGGGAATCGGGTGTAAATCCCGAGCAGTTACCGCTGCTGTAAGTTCTATCCAAACCTTTTGCAACCATCCAGGCCACTGTCATTTCTTGATGATGGGAAGGCGAGCAAAAGGGGAACAAGCCAGAAGACCTGCCAGAATGCAAACATTTATAGCTTTCGGATAAAAGGCTTGATGTAATATCCTCAAAAATATTACTGCTCTCTCTTTATTTCCGCTGGCTTATAAATGGTTGAATCGCTAACGATTTTAATCATTTGTAAAGCATGCTGCTTAACTTTCTGCTTTTAGGCGCTCTCTCCGTAGCCGGCGAAAACACGCCTGCTAAAACAAACATTTCCGACACAGTTCGCCTCAAAGAGGTTGTGGTTAACTCCAAACTTAAACGGTACTCGTCTGGATTATCAATGAAGGTAATTTCATCCGGCGAAATACAGCAAGGGAAAAGCCTACTTCTTTCTGATATGCTTTCGTCCCAGTCAAATATTAGCATAAATACCTACGGACCGGGGGCTACCTCAACAGTTTCTATGCGAGGCTTAAGTGCTGCCCACACTGCCGTACTTTGGAATGGCATAAACCTGCAAAGCACCATGAATGGTGGTGTAAATTTCGGAAATATCCCCACCTTTTTTGTCGATCAAATCGCCGTTCAGCAGGGAGGGAATGGCGCCCTATTTGGAAGTGGTGCTATTGGAGGTGTAATCCATCTCGATAATACGTTAGATTTTGGAAGAGGCCATAGTGGCGAATTTTTTCAATCGGTTGGCAGCTATGGGCTAACTTACACCGCGGCAAAATACAGCTACAGTTCTAAAAAAGTAGCTCTATCCTCCCGCCTATTCTACACAGAAGCCCAAAATAACTACAAGTACCGCGATGATCAAAACAATCTCTTCCGCCAAAATAACTCAAACTACCGCAAAGCAGGCTTAATGCAAACAGCAACCTTTGCGCTTACCGAAAAAGATAAGCTGGTAGTCTCCTATTGGGGACAAGATGCGTTTAATCGCTATCCGCCCATCATTGGACAGACAAAAAGTAAGCAGCACGACTACTATACTTTTTCTAGAATATCAACACAATGGCAGGCAAATAGAAAAAACATTGATTTTAATATAAAATCTGCGCTATTTAATGATTGGCAAGCCTACAGGGATCCCTATGGAGCCAACTCCGACCACCGATCGTTAACAGCACAGCTCGAAGGCGAAGCCATTTTTCGCTTAAACAGCAACCAAACAATCGAAGGTGGAATTTATACCAACCTAGAAAGGGTAAATTCCACAAACTATAAGAATACAAAGAGCCGACTTCGCCCTGCAATGTCCGCAGTTTATAGGTATAAAACACCAAATGAGCTCCTAGATGCTTTTGCAAGCGTTAGATATGAAGCGGTGAAAGGAGAAACAACGCCTATTACAGGCTCATTAGGGCTACAGCTTCGCCTACTAAAGGGTCTTTACTTCAGGGCTAACGCTTCTCGAAACTATCGGCTACCTTCCTTCAACGATTTATACTGGGTACCTGGCGGAAATCCCGATCTTAAGCCAGAAACAGGCTATAGCCAAGAGGCAAACCTTGATTACCTCCTCGTAAAGAACGATTACCTTTTCTCTATCAAGGTTGCTGCCTTTAATAATACGGTAAGCAACTGGATTTTGTGGAAACCACAAGAAAATGGGTTCTGGAGTCCCGTTAACTACAAAAAAGTATGGTCGAGAGGCGCAGAAGGTGCTGCTACAATCAAAAAAAGATGGAGTAAAATTACCGTTGGAGCCGATTTATCTGGATCGATAACCTTTACAACCGACCAAACCAATGATTCTCAAGATAAAGGGAAGCAACTTTTCTACGTTCCTCGCTATAAAGCAGCAGCATCGATATATGCCGACTACCAAAACTTTCGCATTAGGTACACGCAAAGCTATGTTGGCCGAAGGTTTTACAAGGATGATCGTAGCGAATGGCTCAACCCCTACTCTCTAGCGAATATTTCAGCCGAAAAAAGCATAATAGTAAAAGGATACACCATTCGCGCATTTGCACGAATAGATAATGTGTGGAACGGAAGTTACGTGGTGCAACGTAGCTATGCCATGCCGCTACTAACCTACCAAATAGGGATAGCGCTTCAACTTGGAGAAAATCAGTAACTAAATAAATCAACAACAATGAGAAAATTTTTGTTTGCTGCCCTGCTTTTTGCTTCGGCAGCTTCGCTTACCAGCTGCGAAAAGGATAGCCCATCTACAGAGCCCATCAAGTTTAATCTTCCTTACGACATGATTATAACTAATGAAGGAAGTTGGGGAAGTAAAACGGCTAGTGTTTCTCTCTATTTCGAGAAAAAAGATTCTGTAGGAAACGACATATTCGCCAAGGTAAACGGACGTACTATGGGAGATATTCTTCAGAGCATGAAAATTGTTGATAGTTTAGGATATTTCATCATGAATGTCCCTGGAACTATTGAAATTGCCAGTCTTAAAACCTTCAAATCAAAAGCAACTATCGAAGACCTAGGAAGTCCTCGTTATATGGAAGTTTATAATGGGAAAGGATATGTATCTGAATGGAATAATGATGCCATTGTTGTGATTGATTTAGCCTCAAACAAGGTTATTAAAAGCATAAAGGTAGGTGTCGATCCAGAAGGTCTTCTTCTTATTGGGGATAAATTGTTTGTTGCCAACAGTAGTGGAATGGGAGGCAACAACAATACCGTTTCCATAGTTGATCTTAAAACAGAAACAGTTGTAAAAACTGTAACTGTAGGAGATATCCCTCGTATGTTTGCAAAAGACATTAATGGTGATGTCTGGGTTATTTGCTCTGGATTCCAAGACTGGAACGATGCTAGCAAAAACACAAATTCTTCTCTTTGCAAAATTGATAAAAACACCTATGCTGTCACCAAAGTAGATCTAGGAAATTTCCGTCCAACACAACTTTTCGCTAACCCTGCCAAAAACAAGTTATATTATGGAGCAGGATATGGCGTAAAGGGCATCTACCAGATTGATATTACAGCAACCAAAGCCCCCAGCACTCCATTTATTGATGAATACTTCTACGGGTTCACTGTTAATCAATCTACAGGTGAAATTTTTGGATTTACCAATGCTGGAATCAAAGAAAAAGCGAACAAAGCGTTTAAATACAATACTGCTGGTGTACTTCTAAATGAGAAAAGCAAGTATAATACTGCTGGTGTAACCCCCAACGGAGGCTATTTCGTAAAGTAACCCACCCAAACCTTACATACCCAAAGCCGAGCGTGCGGACGCTCGGCTTTCTTTTTACCACACCGCCACAAAATGGTCGCGCCCTGTAGGCTTATCGTCGCACAAGGCTGCAAAACATAAAAAGCGAGCCCGAAGTAGCTTCTGGCTCGCTTTTACCCTTAATAGCCTTTGCGATTACGCCTGTAGCAGCAAATGGCTTTTATCTAACACAAAAAATACGCTCTACTTAAGTAACCTTACAGGTTCTCCTCCGGCTGAACCTCCTTAAACGTGCGGCTAAGTACCACAAAGCCAATAACACCTGCCGCTAGCGACGATAAAAGAATCGCCAGCTTCGCATTATTTACAATCGTGGCATCGTCGAAGGCCAGCAGCGTTATAAAAATCGACATCGTAAAGCCGATTCCTCCAAGCAGCCCCACCCCAAGTATCGACTTCCAGCTCAAATCGCTCGGAAGCTTCGAGAAGCCTAGCTTCACCGCCGCCAAGGTTAGCAGAAAAATACCCAACGGCTTACCGACAATCAGCCCCAGCGCAATACCCACGCTGTAGCTCTGCGATAGCGTCTCCACAACGCCCGATTCCAAGCTAATGGCCGTATTGGCCAGCGCAAAAACAGGAAGTATCATAAACGCAACGGGCTTGTGCAGTATATGCTGTAGGATGTACGAGGGCGATTTCTTATCGCCGCTGCCAAATGGGATGGCAAACGCCAGCAGTACGCCCGTAATCGTCGCATGTACGCCCGAGTTCAGCATAAAGTACCACATGGCCACCCCTCCTATAAGGTAAGGAATCAGATTTTTCACCTTCAACCGGTTCAAAACAATGAGTCCCGCAAATATTCCCAGCGAAGTTAGCAGGTTAGCCAACACCAACGTCTTCGAGTAGAAGATGGCAATCACCAAAATGGCTCCCAAATCGTCGATAACGGCCAGCGCCGTCAAAAACACCTTTAGCGAGGTCGGTATTCTTTTCCCTAAAAGGGATAAAACGCCCAAAGCAAACGCAATATCGGTGGCCATTGGGATTCCAGCCCCATCTTGACCCGGTGTTCCGTAGTTAAGCATCAGGAAAAGACCCGCAGGCACCAGCATTCCGCCAATAGCCGCAAAAATAGGAAGCATCGCATCCTTAATATCCGAGAGCTCCCCCTTGTATATTTCTCGTTCTAGCTCTAAACCTATCAGCAAAAAGAAAATCGCCATCAGCCCATCGTTAATCCAATGCCCAACCGAGTGTCCACCAATGTTGGTTTCCCAAAATCCGGTGTAGGCATCCCCCCACCCCGTGTTGGCAGCTATCAACGATATTATGGTACAGCCGATAAGCATCAAGCCTCCCGCCTTTTCGCTGCTAAAAAATTCTTTAAACAGTACTGTCGCCTTCATGCAGAGTCGTCTTTGTCTATTCTGTTGTTAAGTTTATCCGATTTTCACCTTCACCACATACAGCACGCGATAACGGCAGCCTAATCTTCTCCTACCAAAAAAAATGCCAACATTGCCCCATCGCATCTATATCGGCATTTAATAAAAGAACGTTAGCTGTGAAGCAAAAATCAGTTAACTAACAATTATTTCGCCCACATGTTCGTATACCATACCATGTTAGGCTATGCAACCTCTAAAAAAAAGTAAAAACATGGCTACACTAGCCCTATTCGTAGCAGGCCCATGCCGCAGCGTAGCATCGCCTCCCTACTTTCCTGACAAGCAGATCAAATCACGTTTATAGTAGCCTTCAAGCGCAGCAGACCCGCAAATAAGCGGCTTCAGCAGGTCGTATTTATTAGGAAGCGATCCTATATCGCAGGCACCCCTCCTCTATAGGTAGGCACAATACCTATTAAATAGGTTACCTCCTCCAACAACATCCTCCTAGACTCAAAAAAACTCTTTAGCCTATCTCCCATTCCACGCTAAAGGCCCAACTTCTCCCACAGAATAAAGTAAAAAAGCAGCAAGACTCCCCAAAAGCCAATTAGAGGTACATACAATAAAAGCAAGCTACCATATTTTGCTTTTTGATTTTGGTGCTTTCCTTCCTGATGCTCATGCAATAAAATCAAGCTGCAATATTTTATAAGTTGATAGCTGTGTTTTACAATATAATGGGCATATTTCGCAGTATAACTGGCATGATATGCAATATGATTGCCATGTTTTGTAATGAAATTGGCTTGCAATGCAATATGATTGCTATGTTATGCAATGAAATCGCCATGTTTTGTAAGAAGAGAGGCATGTTTTGATGCATGATTCCTATACAATGTAAACTATTTGCCTTGCAAAGTAATGAGAACTCCATGTTTTGTCGTAAGAACTCCATGTTTTGTAATCTAATTTCTCTTTTTTATCAGCAAACTTCAATAAAACATCAACGTATACCGCTGTTTTAATGCATCTTAACCCCAATATAAATACAAAGAATTTGTATTGCTTTGTATTTTAGTGTTTTTTAGCTTGTAAATATTTTGATAAACCTTTTAAAGACTTGAGTTTTTAACAAAATCGCCATAATTTGCCTTAAGGTAACAGCCAAAATAACTATAAATTGATAGTAAAATGAAAAAGGTACAACAGAACAAGTTCGAAATGGAGCAAACAATCGACGAGCTGCTAGTTAGTAATCGCGAAATTACCAAGCGAATTCCTGGCTTCGACACTATTTACACTCCATACAAAGAGAATCTAAACAAGATCAGCGATTTACAAAGCGGAAAATCAATCAAAAAGCACGGGTTAGCCAACCATAATCACGATCTACACCAAGAGTTAGCCAAAAAAGGGTATAACCTATGCTCCTTTATTTGCGCTTACGCTACCATCACAAACAACACGGTTCTTAAAGACGAATTTGGATTTACCGAGTCGGATTTAAATAGAGGCAACGACAACGAGCTCAACAGCCGGATAAATCTTATATGCAACAAGGCCGAATCGCTTCTGGAGCTGCTGCATCCCTACGGCGTAACTCCCGAAACAATAGCTTCGCTCCGAAGCCTCAACGCAAAGCATGTCGCAATGGCTCCTAACGTTCGCATGGAAAAAAGCATGAACAAGGAAACCACCAAGCAAATCGAAGAATTATTCAAGGCAAACGACGCATTACTCGGCAAGTTCGACTCCGTAATCGAGATACTTCGCGATACGCAGCCCGAATTTTACCGATTATACAAGATCAACCGCATAATTCCCAACAAGGGAACCACCACCATATCCTTAATTACCAAGGTGCAGTGCGGAGCTAGCGGCGATCCTATCAAGGGTGCTAAGGCAACCATCACGCTTGTTTCCAAAGAGGGCACCACCGCCAACGGCGCTTCCGCAAAGCCTCTTATAAAGAAAACCGCCGAAAAGGGAAGCTTTAGGGTTAGAAACCTAGCCCCAGGAACCTATACGATAACCATCGAAAAAGCGGGATACGCCACCGTAACCATGACCATCCACATCACAAAAGGAGAAAATACGCTTGTAAAAGTTACATTAAATAAGAGCTAGCCTTAAAAAATCGACCTCCCCTGTAAAAATGGGGAGGTCGATTTATATTTTAAAGGTAACCTGTTCTGTTTAGATTTGATATTACCAAAATAAGAGATTAGCAGCAATATTAATTCTAGATAGACAACTCAAATTCGCCGCTAATTTATCTTTTCAATACTACATTCCTTATCTTGTACAGTAAGCATAAACTGATATATGCAACCCTGCGAATCTTTCAAAGTAAGAATACTTTTAATGTTTTCATCTTTCCTACAGTTGTTTGCAATCATTGTAATTTCATTCTCATAAGAGCTATTTAAGTCTGCCGATTTAATTTGAAGAGGTAACGTGCCAGCCCAATTTATATCACCCTCTATATTTTTTGCAGCAATCAAATCAGCAGCACTCCCCTTTGTTTCTAAATAAAAGGTTATAATTTGGCTATCGTACAACACCTTTCCTCGAGCACTCAAAAAAGGACGATCAAGCAACGCAAAATCAGAGATTGCATACCGATGATTATCATTTGGAAGCCTAAATCCTACAATTTTATTACTAATATAGTCAGACATGGATGGTGTTATACCTTTTTTCAAATCAGATATCAATATTCTCACTCCACCAACTAGCGGCTTCATTTGAGTATATCGCTGAGCCATTTCAGACAAATTCGAGACGCCCTCATTTGGAATAATCGAAACCTCAACAGCATCTGAAATAACCTTATCTACAATTAACGAGATATGCCCACTTGAATAATCACCCTCAATAGAGTTAAGTATAATTACAGTATTAGGTGTAATTTTATCTAGCTGCCTCTGCAGTTGGTTATAATGTCTGCTATAGTTCTTTTCATTCTCTTGCTTAAAACGATACTTCTCCAGCATTTCTCCACCAACGTAAATTCCTATTACAAGAAGCAGATATCCCAAAGGAAGAAGCCAATACCACCTCCCGGCAATGCCAGTTCTTTTCTCCTTCACTACCGTTGTTTTGCTTAATAAATCATGCCAGCCATCTCCATAAGTAAGAAATGAGAACGATTCAAAAGGAATAAAGCGAGCAAATGATCTGCCAAGGACACATCCTAAAGTAAGCTTACCACCATTAGTTTTAATGGTTCTAGATTCTGTAAGCATCTTCCCAGGTGTCGCTCCAAATAGCCATTCAAATAAGGCATAGAGAACAAACATCGATAGTAGTATAACTAACGAACGCTCCAAGGATGTAGGTGTCGCAAAATAATCGTTTGATATCACTCCTAAATAAAATGATGCTACTAAGGCAGAACAAACACCTACTGCAATACAAGTGTCAACCAATGAATGAAATAAGCGCTGTAATTTACTAGGAGATTCATAAATCCCTTTGTTTCCAAACAAATCTTCAACCTCACTATCCATTTCCAATTCTCGCTCTTGCATGTAGTGTCGTAACACTATAAAAGAAATAAGACACCAAAAAATTACCATTACAAAGTTTAGCACCCAAAGAAACAGGTTAAAAGCAGGATTACTAATCCAACGTATGGCATTAATTACCATAAAAAAAAGCGTAATCCCATTTGATAGAAAAACAATCGAAAAGAAAAAACGAATAAGCCTAATCTCTTTAAATTTGCTCACATAAAAAATAACCAAACCGACTAAACCTGTAATATAAATCAGCACATTAAATAGATTTACAGGAATAGCATTCCCATTTCCATGATATTGTTGGATATCAGAATTAAGCAACCCCATCTGTAAATTTGGAGAAATACATTTCAGATTCCAGTAAAGATGAAAACCTTCTTGAGTTGTAATAAAACCAAGGTAAGCCACCAGCTCAAATATCAACCCCGAAAGAATTGCCAATGCGGCAAATACGGCAACCTTCTTACCATTTGTTATTTTAAAAATACTCAGCATATAATTTTAAACTTGATTATACAAAATTTTATAAAGCAGAAGTAAATCGGCATGAAAAACTCATAAACCTTATTTAGAATACCTCAGATAGTGCCTTAAATAGATCTTAAAGAAATCATGTCAATACCAACAGCCCTCAGAATCTCAATATTTACGAGATCACAAATGAAGTACATTTTCGCATTATCCCCAAAGGTTGTCTACCTCAAAATAATCCTACACAACATGCATTAGCTAGCAAAATATTCTCTAAAAAACAATCCGTACCCTTTAACTCAAGATCATTAGCGCTCACCGTTGAAAGCCATAACTAAGAAACAAACGCACAGCCCCTTCATCAATATTCGTAGCCACCCCTGCGCTGCCCCAACAGCTTTGCGCCTGCTGGTGGCTACCTAACAAAAGGGCATAAAAAAAGCCCGTTTCCTTAAACGAGCTCCATGCAATGCTTGCAGGCATTCCCCAAATGCCACCATCTACGATGCCTTCAGCAGCTTAAGCAGCATCTCTATCGAATCAGCCGTAAATACCTTCTCCGAGTTACGGTAAACCATGTACTCGCCCGGACATTCCTCGCTCACATCTACCCTAAACTCCGCATCCGGATCGGTTGATGGCGCAAAACCATTTCGCACCAGCGCGTTGGCTACCCATTGTGCCTCCACGCCTACCCCGTTTATATGGATAGATTTGGCCAGCGGGTTGTGAACCCTAAAAGATCCCGTCTCCTTGTCGAAAAGAATACCCTCCCGCTCAAAAAACGAGTTGAACTTGCCCGAAAGTACCAGATCCTCGGGCACACCGCTCACCATAGGGCGCCCCTTCGAGAGCAGCCAAATCCTATCAGCCAGCTGCAGCGCCAGCTCTAGGTCGTGCGTCGATAAAAGGATGCTCTTGTTGGTGTTGTTTGCCAGCTCGTGCAACAAAACCATTATCTCAATCTTACTGGGCAGGTCCAGAAAAGCCGTAGGCTCGTCCAAAACAACGATAGGAGTCTCCTGTGCCAGCGCTTTTGCTATCATCGCCTTCTGGCGCTCGCCATCACTAAGCTCGCTCACGTACTTGTTGGCCAAATCTGCTATGCCAACCTCCTGAATTGCCTTCTCAACCACCAATCGGTCCTTCCGCCTAAGAATTCCGAAGAACCCAACGTGCGGATATCTTCCCAAACCAACGAGCTCTCTCACCGTCATACCTCCAACCGACGACCGCTCCGTTAAAACCACGCTCACCAGCTTCGAATATTCCTGCTCGTTGTACCCCTCTATACGCCTGCCGTTAATGGTAACCTCTCCGTCTAGCTTAGGTTGAAAGCCAACCAGCGTACGAATTAAGGTAGATTTACCAGCACCGTTGGGGCCAAGCAAAAAAGTCAGCTCGCCAGCCTTGAGCTCTAAGTTCAGGTTCTCGTGAATGCGCATAACCTCCTTACCCTTGCCGGAGTACCCTATGCAAAGGTCGCTGGCATAAAGGTTGGTCGTGTCGCCCGCGCTATTGGTCGTCGCTCTTTTCATCACGAGAAGTATTGAAGTTTCTTTCTATTCAGTATCACGTATATCACCACCGGTGCACCCAGCATCGAGGTCACCGCATTTATGGGAATAATGCCCCCCTCACCGGGCAACGTCGTCAGAATGTTGCAAATCAGCGCCACAACAGCGCCCAACAGAATGGTAGCGGGCAAAAGTGTCTTATGGTTCGATGTTCCCAGCAGCATACGTGCCACATGAGGTACCGCAAGCCCAATAAACGATATAGGGCCACAAAACGCCGTTACCACCGCCGTTAGCAATCCCGTCGCAATTAAAATTAGCATCCTCGAACGCTTCACGTTGATGCCCAGATTCGAGGCGTAGCTCTCCCCAAGCAGCAAGGCGTTTAGCGGCTTTATCTGCAGCAGCGCCACGCCAACACCAAAAAGCGACGCCAGCACAAAAATCGGCATCTCCTTCCAGGTAACGCTCGAGAAGTCACCCAACCCCCACACAACAAAAATCTGGATATTCTCTTTAGATGCGTAAAAATTGAGTACAGATATGATTGAAGAGGCAATATACCCCACCATAATCCCTATAATAAGGAGCATCGCGGTGTTCTTAATCTTTGTCGAAAAGTACAGAATGATAAAAAGTACGCCCACCGATCCGGCAAATGCTGCCAGAATGCTGGCGGCAAAGCCCACAAGCGTTCCAAATATCATCGAACCGCTCAGCGCAAGCACCAGAATTGCCACGCCAAGGTTCGCACCCGTGCTAATTCCGAGGATAGACGGATCGGCAAGCGGATTACGGAAGAGCGTCTGCAGCAAAAGTCCCGCCGCAGCCAGCGAAGCGCCAGCCAACGTTGCCGTTATCGACTGCGGAATCCTCGAAACCCACACAATGTTGTTCCAAGCCACATTATCCGACTCCTTACCCATAATAATAGACATCACCTCCCCCACGGGAATCGTCACGGTGCCCCAAACTACGTTCAGCAGCATCAGCAACGGTATCAGCAGCCCCAAAAATATCAGCAGCCGCCCGTAATGCCTCCTATGGTTGGTTCCAAACATCTACCTATCCAACTTTTTAAAGTACTTAGGCTGGTAGCCCTTCATCAGCTCCGGATGAAAGTGGCTCACCAAGTCGGTCAAAATCACGTCAGGCTCCAAAAAGCCATCCTCGTAGTAGGGCGAACGCCCCGTATCGCAGTTTATTACGTTCCCTTTCTTAAATGCCTTAAAGCTCTTGTAAAGACCAAACTCCTGCTCTAGCCGCGAGTAGGTGTACACAAAAGGGGTATTGGTCTTAATCACCCAAAAGTCCGCATCAGATGCCTTGGCAAGCACCGCCTCAAAGCCCAACGACAGCGCACCGGTGCTTTTATCGTCCTTCCACATAAAGTTCGATCCAGCATCCTCAAAAAATCTGGCCATGTAGCTCGCACCTCCCGGCATGTACCACACCTGCCCAAACTTCTTCTCCGAAAACACCGTCGGACGCGTCTTCACCGCCTTGGCAATCTTCGAAACTCGGTTGTAGCGAGCCTCCACGCTGTCAAAAAGTTGGTTGGCCAACGCCTCTTTCCTATAAAACAGCGACAAAAACTTAATCCACTCTGTTCTGGCAAGCGGAGTATTCTCTAAGTACGAGCAATCGTACACCAAGGGTACACCAGTTTCCTCTATCTTTCGCAGCGAACCGCCCGATACAGGCGATACAATGAGCACTTGAGGGTTTGCTTCGATAACACGCTCCACATTTGCCTGCGCTACTTCGCCCAAATCAACCATTTGTCCGCGCTTATACTTAGCAAGCACCAAGCTATCCTTCACGTACTGAATCTCGGCAACGCCAGTCACCGTCTGATTCTCGCCAAGTTTCGCTAATTCGTGCACGGTTAGCCCATAAAAGCACGCCGAACGCTCTACGGGAACCTTGATAATTGTCCCCGAAGGTAGGTTCGCAGGCTTTTCGGCCTTCCGATCTATCAAAATATAGGTCTTAAGGGTCTTGGTAGTGTCGAAGGGATCGCGAACATCCACTTTGGCATAGCTGCCATGGTAGGTAACCTTAAATCCGCGCAAGTACTTTAAGCTGATTTTAGTTGAGAAGTAGGATGAATCCTCCCCGTTGCCGGCTGATTGCTGGCTGCCCTGCTTATTTCCGCACGAGCCTAGCAGTAATGCTAAAGAAACTAACCCCGAAAGGGCGAAAACTCTAATCATTTGTTTTAAACTTTTAATCCCGAAAGTTGATTTCTGGTTTGTTTGGCAGGTCTTCTGGCTCGTTCCTCTTCTAGAACCTTCCCATCATCAGATGACAGTGGTAAATATCTAAAAGCCGCTACTAGAACTTACAGCTGCGGGTACAGCTCCGGAGTTTAACCGGATTCCCTCTAAACCCAACTGGGTTTGCCAAGCTGGTGCAAAGGTATTTAAAAATTTAGAAGTAAAGATATTTCGGCAAGCCAATCTCCAACCGAAACAAACCTTAACAAGAGCCCAATATAGGCTAACAATAGCCCATCTAATCACCATTCATCCGCATAAGGTTTCCAACCTATAAAGCAGGCACGCCTCGGAATGCCCAATAGCATAGCCATACCCCATCTACAACAGCCGTATATGGCGATATTCTCGCCTCTATCCCTTTCTCTTCCCGTCTCAAACTGGGCCAATTTCAGCAAAACAGAGGCAACAATGGTTCACACCCAAGCGGCTACTCGCAGTACGCCTTCTCAGCACCTTCCCAATCGAGCATAAACCACCAAACGGCCTTCCTGCATCACCAAAACCTCTACTACGCAAAAAAGGGCGACAACAGCCGCCCTTACATATAAAGATAAAAATCCTTAGTCCAAAACAGTCACCCAGTTATGCTTATCTTCCACATCGCCATACTGAATACCTACCAAGGTTTCGTAAAGCTTAGTCGATAAAGCGCCAGGACGTCCATCCTTACAGAACTTGTAAGTCTTTCCAGTCTCAAGATCTGCAATCTCGCCAATTGGAGAAATTACCGCAGCGGTACCGCAAGCGCCAACTTCCTCAAATGTATCCAACTCCTCAACAGGTATCGGACGACGAATGGCAGTTAACCCTAAATCTTCGGCAAGTGTTAGCAAGCTCATGTTGGTAATCGAAGGCAAAATGCTCGTACTTTGTGGAGTAATGTAGCAGTTATCCTTTATTCCGAAGAAGTTTGCTGCACCAATCTCGTCAATGTAACGCTTTTCTTTAGCATCCAAGTACATTGGCGAACCATAACCCTTGTCGTGAGTCTGAACCACACCACGTAAGCTCGCAGCATAGTTTCCACCAACCTTTAGCGTACCTGTTCCTAGCGGAGCCGCACGGTCGCTGTCCTTAACAATGGCAATCTTCACTGGATTAAAACCTTCCTTGAAGTATGGCCCTACTGGGGTCACAAATACAATAAAGGTATACTCCCTTGCAGGCTTAACACCAACCTCGGCACCCGATCCAAACAAAAGTGGACGAATGTATAGCGAAGCACCTGTACCAAAAGGTGGCACAAAACGCTCGTTAAGTTTCACAACCTTAAGGATGGCCTCTTCAAAAAGCTTCTCAGGCACTGGTGCCATCAAAATTCCTTCAGCCGAACGCGCCAAACGCTTGGCATTCTCATCCCAACGGAAAAGACGAATCTTACCATCCTTACCGCGGTAAGCCTTTAATCCCTCAAAAGCTTCCTGACCATAGTGTAGCCCTGTCGCCGCAATATGAATTGGAAAATATTCGGAATCAGAAATCTCTAACTCGCCCCATTTTCCATCTTTAAATGTGCAGCGAACGTTGTAATCGGTTTTAATATAACCGAATGGCAATTTTCCCCAGTCTAAATTTTCCATAAGCTTACTTATATTTTCTGCTACTGCCCAAATGTAATAGTTTTTCTATAAAAAAACCATATCAAAAATCAATCTATAACCGAAAAACACCTTTACACTTACATTTTATAATTAAAAAACAGACTTGAAATAATAATTTTCAGCACATCACCTAATATACCTGCAACTATTAAGGTGGAAAAGACGATAAAACTTATCGTATATTGGGTAAAATTAAAACCTTATGCTATGGAAATAAAACGTAACATGGTAGGATGGTTCGAAATCCCCGTGGTGGATATGAGCAGGGCTGTTGCCTTCTATCAAACAGTTTTTGACGTAGAAATTCAGGTGGTAAACCTCGAAGGGCTCGAGATGGGATGGTTCCCTTGGAACGATAAGCTCCCCGGATCTCCGGGCTCGCTCGTAAAACACGACGAATACTACAAACCTTCCAGCGATGGCGTGCTCATTTACTTCTCGTCTCAAGCTGGCGACCTAAATGTAGAGCTAAATAGGGTCGAAGCAGCAGGAGGAACGGTAATTATGCCCAAAACCCTGATTAAGGAGGATATCGGCTACATGTCGCTCATTATCGATACAGAGGGAAATAGGGTTGCAATACACTCCGTTAAGTAAATAAAACAGGAAGGAGAGGCTAAAACCTCTCCTTTATGCTAAAAATCGCTGGTCATTATCAGCTGCGGCTTATCACTAAAATGCTCGTAGCGCGGACGGTACCGCTCGGCATCATAAAACTTCTCAATATCTACCTTCTTTTTGTAGCTCGTCACCACATCGATAGGAACATTGTCGTAACGCCCGTTCCGCAAGCTCACCAAACGCCCCGTATTGCCCTTTAAAATCAAATCGAGAGCCAGATTACCAAAAGCCATCGGAACTATGCTATCCAAGGCATCAGGAGCACCACTTCTTACCATGTAACCTAACCGCTGATTGATTACATCCACCTTTCTTCCGTTGTTAAACTTCGCCGAATGGTTACGTAGCTGCTCAGAAACTAGATCGCCAATACCTCCAAGCTTTTTATGCCCGTACGCATCCGCCTCTTCGCCCTGATAAATCATGGCGCCATCCTTAAACATGGCACCTTCCGAAACCAAAAGAACAGAATACTTACTTGGATTCATTGCCCTATCACGCACCATTAGCTCTGCCAGGTGTTCAATATCAAACTTATACTCCGGAATCACGCAACGATCGGCAGCACCAGCCATAGCTGGCAGTAATGCCGAAAATCCAGCATACCGACCAAACACCTCAATCACCAAAAACCGCTCATGCGATCCAGCCGATGTTCGAAGCTCATGCGCCAGCTCAATCGTACGCGAAATGCAAGTTCCAAAGCCTATACAGTAGTCTGTTCCCGGAACGTCATTGTCCATCGTCTTGGGAATAGCAATTACAGGAACTCCCTTATTATGCAGATGAACACCGTAGCTTAGCGTATCATCCCCTCCTATAGGTATCAGATAGTCTAACCCCAGAAAATCGATGTTCGCCATCACCTCGCTGGTCATATCGTTTACATCTTGGGTATACACATTTTTGTAGATATCAGGAACTCTATCCAATCGAACTTTATCCGGACGGGTTCGGGATGAGTGCAGAAAGGTTCCGCCTGTACGGCCAAGACGGTTAACCATCAAATCTGTTAGCTCAATAGCATCCTCCTGCTCGTTGGGTTTCTTTGATCGGTCGATAGTGATCATCCCCTCCCAGCCTTTCCTTATCCCAACAACCTTGTAGCCTTCCCGAATAGCACGAAAAGTGACAGCACGGATTGCAGGGTTTAACCCAGGAACATCGCCCCCTCCCGTAAGAACGCCGATGACTCCTTTGTAGTTCTTAGTATTTGCCATAATCATTTAGGGTAATTAGTTTGCCTGTAATTTAGCCTATTTTTAGTTTAATGAGAATGCTTCTGGCCTTTTTTTCACCTTCAAAAACAAGAAAACCTGCCAATCTCTGCAAAACATTGCAGCAGATGCTCAGCGAATATAAAATATTGAAACAAGGGAGTTAAACACAGAAAACAAAGAGCAACAAAGTGTAAGAAGACTTAGGATCGAATCTCTTTCTGCTTTCTTGTTTGATTCTAATACCAAATTATACAAAGCAAAAAGGGAAAAGCCTTTCGACTTTTCCCTCTATTTCTCTGTGGGAGCAACAGGATTCGAACCTGTGACCCTCTGCTTGTAAGGCAGATGCTCTGAACCAGCTGAGCTATGCTCC
>NZ_JTLD01000035.1 GCF_000798815.1 Alistipes sp. ZOR0009
ACGGCGAAGCAAAGATCTCTCAAGTTGGCTTTGGCAACTCGGTAGCTTACTACGGCAAGGGTATCTGCAAGAACTGCCCAACCGAACCAGCCACCTTCAAGGGCGACGACCTATACGTATCGCAAGTTGGCGTAGGCAACAAGCTTAGCCTAAAGAGCGAAACCTTCGGCAGCGACGTAACGGTAGTTCAAATGGGTTACCAAAACTATGGCACCATCATTCAAACCAGCGCCGGACATCATAACAACGGCTGCGGAAATTGCGGTGGCCACTAAGAAATACAACGGCTAATACTACATCCCCTTAATAGGACTAATCATTGTCTTATTTTCAAACTGAGCCCTGAATGTAGCGACTACATTCAGGGTTTAGGTGTTTGTATGGGGGTACACAAAGATATACGTGCTATTATGTGGCATGCCGTTTCTGCCTGTAGGGCTGCGCTGGATGAGAAAGGCTACGGGCTTGCTGATATTCTTAAAAAGAGTATTTTAGCTTGCCGAATGATAACGCTATTTTGAAGTATAATACATATAAATATGAGATTGATTTTCCTGTTAGGCGCCTTTCTAGTGCTATCCTCTTTTACCGATGTGGAGGTGAAAACAAAGAAAAAACAGCTACAGTTTGGATTTGAAGAGGTTTACTGTGTTCTGAAATCAGATAAGGCGGTTAAGCATGGCGAATATTTGTTTAGAAATATGAATTGGGTATTTCAAAAGGGGACATATGTAAAAGGGGTAAAGGCTGGAATTTGGAGCTACTACATTGGCGACAAGCTTGAATTTAGCTACGATTTTGACTCGAAAAAGGTTGTTTCTGATACGCTTGGTAAAAGTCGGCTGGCTTTGTTTTCGGAAGGGATGGTTTATCTTGAGTTGCTGAAGGCCTCTAATCTGTCATATCCTGAGAAGTCGATGGAGAATGGTATTTCAGGAACTGTGGTTGTTGCAATCGTTGTGAGTAAAGAGGGAGTTCCTGTCGATTTTAAGATTGAGGCAAGCAGCGGAGTTTTGGAGTTGAATAAGGAATCGTTGAGAGTCGCTCAAATTATAGCGCGACAACATCCTTGGATTCCGGGGATAAATGAGCAGGGTGAGCCCGTGGAATCCGTCGTGTTTTGTCCTTTCAATTTTAGAGCCATGTAATGAGTCTTTCTTGCATTAGATAAAATCTTCGTTGGGTTTCGAAAGCCAACCCAAAAGGTGTAATTTAGCGGCGTATTACCATCAAAAACGTACGTACAATGAAGATAGCATTAGCGCAGCTCAACTATCATGTCAACAACTTCGACGCTAACGTCGCCAAAATAAAGCAGGGTATCGATAGGGCTAAGGCCCAGGGAGCCGACTTGGTGGTTTTTTCCGAGCTGGCCGTGTGCGGCTATCCGCCCCACGATTTGCTCGAGCGTCGCGAGTTTGTGGAGCGCTGCGAGCAGGCTATTGCCGATATCGCCGGGCACACCCATGGGGTGGCTGCCATTGTGGGCGCTCCGAGCGTAAACCCGTCGGAGCGGGGCAAAATGCTCTTCAACAGCGCCTACTTTTTGGCCGATGGGCAGGTGCGCCACATCACCAACAAAACGCTGCTGCCCACCTACGACGTGTTCGACGAGTACCGCTACTTTGAGCCAAACCGCGAGTTTACCACCATAGAGTATAAGGGCAAGCGCCTAGCCATTACCGTTTGCGAGGATTTGTGGGACGATCAGCCAATCGCTAACCGCTTTGGGAAAAATCGCCTCTACCGTACCTCGCCCATGGAGATGCTGGCTGCCCAAAATCCCGATCTGGTTATCAACATTGCCGCATCGCCCTTTTCGCACGATAAGGTGCAGGAGCGGCTATCTGTCTTTTTGGGCAACGTGCGCCGCTTTGGGCTGCCTGTTGTTTACGTCAACCAGGTGGGTGCCAACACCGACCTCATCTTCGATGGCTCGTCGATGGTACTCTCGTCGGAGGGCGAGGTTTGCCTGCAGCTGAAGTCGTTTGAGGAGGACTTTAGCGTGGTGGACGTGGAGGCGCTACAGCCTGCTATTGTGGACGAGCGCACGTCTATTGCCCGCATCCACGATGCGCTGGTGCTGGGTATCCGCGACTACTTTGGCAAGATGGGCTTCCGAAGCGCCGTGCTGGGGCTTTCGGGAGGGATCGACTCGGCGGTGGTTTCGGCCTTAGCCGTAGAGGCGCTTGGTGCCGAAAACGTTCGGGTGGTGATGATGCCCTCGCGCTACTCTACCGACCACTCGGTGAGCGACGCTGTGGTGCAGGCTCAAACCATGAACATTAAGTACGATATCGTGGCGATAGAGGAGGGGTATAAGGCCTTTGAAAAGATGCTCGATCCTATTTTTGGCAACCTGCCGTTTAACGTGGCCGAGGAGAATATTCAGGCGCGTATCCGCGGAATTATCGTTATGGGGATATCCAACAAATTTGGGAATCTGGTGCTAAATACCACCAACAAGAGCGAGGCTGCCGTGGGCTACGGCACGCTATACGGCGATATGAACGGCTCGATGTCGATACTTGGCGACGTGTATAAAACGCAGGTTTACGAGTTGGCAAGGTACATCAACCGTAACGGCGAGATTATTCCGGAGAACGTGCTGGTAAAGGCGCCTTCGGCCGAGCTTCGTCCCGACCAAAAGGACACCGACTCGCTACCCGACTATCCAATCCTCGACGACATCCTTTTCCGCTACATTGAAAGGCAGGAGGACGAGGAGGCTATTGTGGCCGCTGGCTTCGATCGCGAGGTGGTGCGTAAGGTTATTCGCCTGGTGAATATGAACGAGTACAAGCGCTTTCAGTTTGCACCCGTGCTGCGGGTATCGTCTAAAGCTTTTGGTTTTGGGCGTAAGATGCCGCTGGTGTTTAGATTCTAAAAATGATACCTGTAAATAAAAAAAATCCCCAACCGTTTAGGTTGGGGATTTTGCTTTGTATAAGGTTTTCTCTAAAACATCACGCCTAGCTTAAGCGATAGGTTGTTGAGGTTAACGTGGACATTTTCGTCGTCCATGGTGTTGGTAATTCCGTTGTTGTAGGTGATCCCAAGCAGAAGCGATACGCTGTTGCCTAGCGAGTATTCGGTACCCACTCCCAGCTGGTAGCCTAAGTTGGCCCACTCTGTTTGGTTCTTTAGCACCTCGCCATCCATCGAGTTGATTCCGCTGCTATTCTTACCGTCGTTGGTAAAGCCTTTGGTGCGCATGCGAAGGGAGGTCTTGAAGCCCAGTATGGCGTAGAACGAGTTGTAGCCAATGGGGTTTGTCTTTAGTTTGATCCCTGTTGGAATCGAAATATACTGCGTGCGATATTTTACGCTACCGTTGGGTTTTACCGCAAAGTTGGGCGTATCCTTAGAGTGAATGGTTGTGCCGTTCTGATATTTTAGGTAGCCCCCGGTGGTCTCGATGAATACTCCCGTGTAAAAGGCGTACTGTTTTGCAAAGTATCTATCCACATTTAACCCAAACGAAACGCCTCCAATTGATCCATCGCCTTTGATTGCCTTACGGTCGGTGCCAAACCACGAGATTTGAGGCTCTAGCGAAACCCCAAGCTTGATTTGGGCTACAGACGGTAGTGCGGTGATGATTGCTAATGTAAAAATGAGCGCAAATTTCTTCATCCTAAGCCTTTTTAAAGTATAATTCTACTACAGTTAACTGTACAAACGGCTACAAAAGTATAGAAAGAAACGGGTTGCGCTGCTTCTCCCCGCGTAAAGTTGTACGAAAAAGGCAAGAAAAGGTCTATAAACGCTATTTAGTGTGAAAGAGTTTTTCGCTAAGCGATGTAATTATACATTTGTAAAAAAAATCTTAGATGAAGAAGCTTTTTATCCTTTCCATTTTAGCTTCACTATTTGCTGTTGGATGTAGTAGTAAGAGCGGTGCGCCAAAGGCACCCGACGTAAAGGCTGCCGATGCTGTAGCTGTTAAGATTATCCGATTAGACAGGGATTTAGCAAAGTCGAATGTAAACAACCTAACAGCCGTAGGCCCGATGATAAGGGCCAAGTATGGCGAGTTTGGCGAGCTTTACTGCGAAGGAATTTTGGGCATTGGACGTACTACTAGTCCCGATTTTCAAAAGGGGCTGTACGCTTTCTTAACCTATCCGGTAGTTCAGGAGGGTTTTAGCGCATCGAACAGGGTGTTTACGCCTGAGGTTATTTCGAAGGTAGAGGAAGAGCTCTCTTCCGCATTTACCTTATATAAGGGGACTTTCCCTGACAGGCAAATTCCTAAAGTTTACAGCTACGTGGCTGGCTTTAACCAGTCGATGATGCTTGCCGATGGCGCCTTGGGGATAGGTCTGGATAAATATCTGGGAGCCGATTACAAAAACTATCCAAGCATGGGCTTTCCTCGCTACATCATGCGAAAGATGACCGTAGAGCATCTACCCGTTGATGCCATGTATGCTTGGGCTTCGGGCGAGTTCCCCATACGGAGCGCCAGCGAGCCGCTGCTTTCGCACATGGTGTACCAAGGTAAGCTGATGTACTTAGTTAGCCAAATGATGCCAAACGTAACCGATACCCTGCTTTTTGGCTTTACCAAGAAGCAGATGAAGTGGGTTAAGAATAACGAGAAGATGATGTGGGAGGTGCTGATTGGGCAGAAGTTGCTGTTTAATACGGAGCAGATGGTTGCCACCAAAATGGTGGGAGAGGCTCCTTTTACAACTATTTACTCTCCCGATTCGCCTGGGAAGGCTGCCGTTTGGCAAGGTTTTAGGATTGTATCGAGCTACATGAAGAATACTGGCTCGACCTTGGATCAGCTGATGAAGGAGGACGATTTTCAAAGAATATTGGACTTAGCAAAATATAAGCCGTAAGAAGCGACGTTTTGTCAATACAGGTGTTTGACCAGTAGAATAACTTAATCGACAGATTTATGACTGATATTGAAATTGCCCAAGCGGCAAAGTTGGAGCCGGTGGTAGACATTGCGGCGAAGCTAAACATCTCAGCCGACGAGTTGGAACTGTATGGAAAGTACAAGGCAAAGCTTCCTTTAAGTTTAATAGACGAGGATAAGGTAAAAAAGTCGAAGCTAATTCTGGTTTCAGCAATATCTCCAACCCCTGCAGGCGAAGGAAAGACAACAACCTCTATTGGCTTAACGATGGCGCTTAACCGAATTGGAAAGCGGACAACCGTGGTTCTTAGGGAGCCTTCGCTCGGTCCTGTTTTTGGAATTAAGGGAGGCGCTACAGGCGGGGGATATGCTCAGGTTATCCCGATGGAGGATATTAACCTTCATTTTACGGGCGATTTTTCTGCTATAGAAAAGGCGCATAACCTGCTAGCTGCGCTCATCGATAATAATCTGCAAAGCAAAAAGCATAACCTAAATATTGATCCCCGAACGGTAACCTGGAAGCGGGTGATGGACATGAACGACCGTGCGCTGCGCAACGTGGTGCTAGGTTTGGGTGGAACTACAGGAGGTGTACCTCGTGAGTCTGGCTTTGATATTACTGCCGCTTCGGAGGTTATGGCCATTCTTTGTCTTTCGAAGGATATTGAAGATCTGAAGGAGAAGCTAGGAAACATTTTTGTAGGGTTCACCTTTGATAAAAAGCCTATATACGCTCGCGACCTAAAGGCACAAGGGGCAATGGCGGCATTGCTAAAGGATGCCATTAAGCCTAACTTGGTGCAAACGCTAGAGGGTAATCCTGCCATTATACACGGAGGTCCGTTTGCTAATATCGCACAAGGAACCAATACGGTAGTTGCCACCAAAATGGGGATGTCGCTATCGGACTATGTGGTAACCGAAGCTGGTTTTGGATTTGACCTTGGCGGCGAAAAGTTTCTAGATATTAAGTGCCAGTATGCAGGCTTGAAGCCTGCAGCAGTGGTTTTGGTTGCCACAACCCGTGCGCTGAAGTATCACGGAGGTGTGCCCGTTAAGGAGGTAAATAATCCTAATATTGGTGCGCTAAAAAAAGGTCTTGAAAATCTCGAAAAGCATATAGAGAACGCAAAGCTCTTTAATTTAACCCCAATTGTTGCTATCAACAAGTTTACGCATGATACGCCCGAAGATATGGAGGCAATTATCGAAATGTGTAAGCGCCACGATGTGATGGCCTACGAGGCAAATGTGTGGGCCGAGGGCGGAAATGGCGCCATTGAGTTGGCTAAGGCTGTTGCCGAAGTTGCCGATAGCAATACGAAGGAGTTTCGCCCTTTGTACGATTGGAATACGCCCGTTGAGCATAAAATATCCATTATTGCAGGTAAAATATACGGTGCCGATGGCGTAGACTACCAGCCAAAAGCGAAAACCGCCTTAAAAAGGATAGACGCTTTAGGGCTTGGTAATTTGCCAATCTGTATGGCAAAGACTCAGAAGTCGCTATCCGACGATCCCAACCTATTGGGAAGACCTGAGGATTTTATTGTCACCGTAAGGGATATTGAAATAGCGGCTGGAGCAGGGTTTATCATCCCAATCACAGGAGAGATGATGCGAATGCCTGGTTTGCCAGAGGAACCTTCTGCAAATAATATCGATATTGATGCTGAAGGGAATATTTCGGGATTGTTCTAGAAAGAAGATATTGTTAGATGGGAAAGGGTGTCGGAAGACACCCTTTTTATTTTACATCCTTTACTTAAGGTAGA
Organism: Alistipes sp. ZOR0009; assembly: GCF_000798815.1. NCBI lineage: Bacteria > Pseudomonadati > Bacteroidota > Bacteroidia > Bacteroidales > Rikenellaceae > Alistipes > Alistipes sp. ZOR0009. Next base: position 6,655 of record NZ_JTLD01000035.1, read on the forward strand.
TTGGACCGTCTAGCCCTAGTGGGAAGCCAGTCAAATACCAGATACTTATTATGATTGTCCAGGCAATAAAGAAAATGAAGGTAAAAGGAAGCATCATGGATATGATTGTTCCAATGCCGTACTTTTCGTCATACTTTTGAGCAAATGTAACAATTAGCGCAAAGTAGCTCATCATAGGAGTTATAACGTTGGTTACGGAATCTCCTACACGGAATGCCGCTTGAGCTACTCCAGGGTGGTAGTCTAAAAGCATAAACATGGGAACAAATACAGGTGCCATGATTGCCCATTTAGCCGATGCGCTTCCCATGAAAAGGTTGATGAATGCAGAAAGGAGGGCAAATCCAATTAGTAAAGGAATGCCGGTAAGCCCAACAGACTTAAGCCAAGCCGCTCCGTTGATTGCTACCACAATTCCGAGGTTGCTCTCCTTGAACATGTACACAAATTGCGCAGCAAAGAATACAAGCACAATATAGCCGCCCATTCCCTTCATGGCGCTGGTCATGTGCTTCACCACATCCTTGTCGTTGCGAATGGTTTTGGTTATTATTCCGTATACCAATCCTGGTACAAAGAAAATTAGGAAAATGGCTACAACGATTCCTTTGAAGAATGGAGAGTGAAGGATGCCTCCTGTTTCAGGATCGCGGAGAAGACCATTTTCGGGAATGATAGACCAAGCTAGCAATCCAATAACGGCAAGGGCTCCGATTCCAGCCATCCGGAGTCCTTTTCTTTCCGTTTTAGAAAGTTCTTCAATGGCTAAAGGGCTAAGTTCTCCCGTATACTTTCCTAAGCGAGGCTCAACAATCTTTTCGGTAATCCAAGTTCCTACAATAACAACCATAAAGGCCGAAACTACCATGAAAAAGTAGTTTACCATAGGGTTTACTTGCATGCTTGGGTCGATAATGTGTGCCGCAGATGTTGATAGTCCTGCAAGGATGGGGTCAACCGATCCGATGAGGAAGTTGGACCCGAAACCTGCGCTAACCCCGCAGAATGCTGCTGCAAAACCAGCCATTGGGTGGCGTCCTAGGGCATGAAAGATCATGGCTCCAAGAGGGATGAGAATTACATATCCAGCTTCGGAGGCGAGGTGGGAGAAAATTCCAGCAATGATAATAGCTGCCGTGATCATGCTACGAGGGGCTCCTAGCACTAGCTGGCGAACTAGTACGGTGAAGAGTCCAGAACCTTCTGCAACTCCAATTCCAACCATTACGACGAGGACAAGCCCAAGAGGAGGAAAATCGACAAAATTTTTCTCAACATTTGTCCACATCCAACGGATACCATCAGCGGTGAGCAGGTTGTTGACGGTGACGGATTCTCCTGTGATCGGGTGGGTTGCTGAAAGTCCCAGAGTGGAGGCAAGAGCCGAAAGAATGACGACCAGAACAGCCATAAGGGCAAAAAGGGTCGCAGGGTGAGGTAGCTTGTTGCCAACTACCTCAACACCATCAAGAAATCGGTCGAAAAACGATCTTTTCTTAGTGGTCGTGTTCATGTTATGTAGGTATTAAATTAGTAGCAGTAGAACGTTGTACGTCTACCTCTGATTTGGTTTGATTGGAGGCAAAGAAAAGAAAACGGCTTATACTTTTGGGGAAGATTGGTTGCCTGTATTGAAATGTTGGTTAAGGCACAAAAGCTTCTATTCTACAATAGGTCTGAACAAGTTAACCGTTTTATATTGGTTTGTAGAGTCATGCCAGAAGGAGGTGTGATCTTTTTTTGAAAGTTGGGGTTTCTTCGAATAGCAACTAACCGATAGTTGCTGATAGCTGCTTGTCCCTGACCGCATTTAATATCAATTTTAAATTTTAAGATAAATTGTACGGCTGGGCTTTGTTGTTGGACGAAATATGTAAATTGTTGGCGAATAACTACGAACCTATGAACGAATCTAACTTAAACAGGCGTATTGCAGGGTTGTCGAGTATGATTGGCAAGACACCACTTTTGGCCATTGATTACAAGTATAAAGGTGCCGTTCGCACCATTTACGCAAAAGCCGAGTATCTTAACTTCACTGGGAGTATTAAGGATCGGATGGCCTTCTATATCTTAAAGAAAGCTTACGAGCAGGGGCGCTTAAAGCCTGGCGACCATATAGTGGAGGCTACAAGCGGAAATACAGGAATTGCCTTTTCGGGAATTGGTCGTGCAATGGGGCATCCTGTTACCATCTTTATGCCAAACTGGATGAGCGCCGAGCGTATAAACCTCATTAAAAGTTTTGGAGCACAAATTCGCCTAGTAAGCAAGGAGGAGGGCGGTTTTTTAGGAAGTATTGCTATGTCGGAAAAAATGGCCGCAGACCAGCCTTGCGTATTCCTTCCCTGTCAGTTTGCTAATACCGACAACTGTGAGGCGCATTACCAGACAACTGCACCCGAAATATGGGCGCAGCTGGCTAGCGTAGGGCTCAAGCCAGAGGCTTTCGTTGCAGGAGTAGGAACGGGCGGTACGGTAATGGGGATTGGGCGTTTTATGAAGGAGCAGGATCCTCGTATTAGGGTGCATCCGCTCGAGCCCTCTAATTCGCCAACAATGTCTACAGGCCATAAAATAGGAAAGCACAGAATTCAGGGAATTTCGGATGAGTTTATTCCTGAAATTGTAAAGTTGGATAGGCTCGATAAAATAGTTGCGGTTGACGATGGCGACTCTATTATCATGGCTCAAAATTTGGCTACAAGCTTAGGCCTTGGCGTTGGCATCTCTTCTGGGGCTAACTTTCTGGGGGCTGTTCAACTCCAAAACGAGCTAGGGGACAATGCCGTTGTGGTTACCGTTTTTGCCGACGATAGCAAGAAGTATCTAAGCACCGACTATACGAAAGAGGAACCTGTGCTAGCGGGTTTCATCTCTCCCGACATAGAGCTGCTGGGCTTTAGATCCATAAAGCGATCTTGTAAGATATGCTGCAATCCGGAGGAGTGCATAGAGTGCTACCCAGAGTATGCCAAAACGTGCATAAAGGCAAAAGACTACATGTCTAACAGATAGAAGAAGGGGATGTCTACGGATATTCCCTTTTTATTTAAAGGGCGAATTGGTAAGGTTGTATCGAGATTTAGGCTCCTGACGTGTTGTTGTGTCCTGTTTTGGGGTACTGTTAGAGATTGGATCGTTTTTGCTTAAAAATATGAGGCTAACTTCTGTTGATAACTTTCAATCTGTTATATTTGGGCGCATTTAAAACTATCTATTCGAAATAATTTTATGGAACAAACCTTAAAAGAGCATTTGATTAAGCTGTTGAAGACAGAGGTGGTGCCAGCACTAGGTTGTACAGAGCCTATTGCGGTGGCGTTAGCTGTAGCCAAAGCTCGAGAGGTATTAGGATCTTTACCTACTTCAATCACCGTTTATGTTAGCCCTAATATTCTAAAAAATGGAATGGGGGTAGGTGTCCCAGGTACAGGAATGGTGGGGCTTCATATCGCTGCTGCGTTGGGTGTTTTTTATGGAGATACCAGCAACATGTTGCAGCTGTTGAATGGGGTTACGCCTGATGCTGTTCATCTAGCAAAGCAGTTTGTGGAGGAAAAGAAGGTTACCATTGCCGTGAAAAATGACATTGACAAGCTCTACGTAGAGGCTATATGTCGCAATGATACTGATTCCGCTTCTGTATTTATTAAAGGTGCTCACAGCAATATTGTGCTGGTAGAGCGCAATGGTGCCGTGGTGAATGGCTCTGCCGAAGCATTAAAACCAACATCGATTAATTCCAATGCGTTATCACCTTGTCCTAAGGTTCTCTTTTCTGATATTTACGAGTTTGCGACTACCGCCTCGATCGATGAGATTGAGTTTATTTTAGAGGGTGGAGTTATGAACAAGCGTATCTCTGACGAAGGGCTACGTGGAGACTATGGGCTTAAGGTAGGCAAGTGTATTATTGGCAAGATTGATAAAAATATTTTAAAGGACGATTTGCTAACTTACGCTATGGCGGTTACTTCTGCAGCGTCGGATGCCCGTATGGCGGGTAACGAACTTCCTGCAATGAGCAACTCAGGCAGCGGAAATCAGGGTATAACCGTTATGCTCCCCGTTGTGGCTGTTGCTGAAAAACTTAAGTCGAGCACTGACGAACTTGCACGTGCGCTGGTAATTAGCAACCTGCTATCCATCTACATCAAGTCGAAGATGGGAAGATTATCAGCCCTCTGTGGGGTGGCTGTTGCCGCTACTGCCTCCTCGTGCGGAATAGTGTTCCTTCTTGGAGGTACCTTCGAGCAGATGACCTACGCTATCAGGAATATGGTTGGCAACCTAACCGGCATGATTTGTGATGGCGCAAAGGTGGGCTGTTCGTTAAAGGTTTCGTCGGGTGTTTCGGCTAGCGTAAATGCTGCGCTGCTGGCAATCGACAATATCTGCATTCAGGAGACAGACGGTATTGTTACCGACGATGTAGAGAGTTCTATCGAAAATTTGGCCAAGTTGGGATCGGAAGGAATGATGGAAACCGATAAGATGATTCTAGACCTGATGCTTAAAAAATAGTACCGCTATAAAAGCAAGCCCCCGAGAATAAGATCTCGGGGGCTTTTATTTTAAAGGAGCTTGGAGCGGAAGTTATGCTCCATATTTTATTAGGTCTACTAGCAGCTTGGGGCGGTTTAAATCGCCCGCTTGGCAGTAGTAGTACTCGTTATCTAACTTTTTGATTCCATTAACTATCGATCCTTCGGCAAGCACCTGCTTGGTTTCGTCTAGATATCTAACCTCATCTTTGGAAAGATAGCCGGTTACCTCAAACTGGAAGTAGGGTGCAAACACGATCTCTTTGAGCCTCTCTTTATTTATCTCCTGATCTTTGGTGAGCTTAAAGTTCTCGAAAAGATGGATCACCCCTGGCTTTATGCGTGTCAGCACGAAGTAGTCGTACTGTATGCGGTGCCTACGCCCCTTCCCGTAGCTTGCATCTGCCTTCCACATTTTGGTGTCTAGCAGCAATAGATTGGAGTAGTAAGGGATGGCCTTTACCAGAATCCGCTTGCCGTTGACAAGCAGATCGAAGTTTTCGTACTTATCAGGTGCCCAGCTGCGCGCTTTGGGGTAGCGTACAGACAGGTTATTGACGGAGAAGTACCTTTTGAGTCCAATCTCACACAGTTTCCCTCTAAATGCCTTTGCAAATTCGGCCACATTTTCTTTGCGCTTCGAACCCCAAAATATCGACATCAGATTACGCTTCTTTCCTACCGTCTTTTCGTAGGCAAACTCAAATGCCTCCTCTAGCGCGCTAGTCAGAATAAAATCACTCTTAAAAACCTTGCCTTTGGTTGTTAAGTAGGTGCTCCCGCTAGTTTCCATCAGATTATTCATAGCAGATAATTTTGGTGTTGCCTTAAATGTACTCAAAAGCCTTCATTTTATAGTACTTTCGGCCACTTTTTTGCATCTTTTTTATAGTTTTTTTTACGTTTTATGGCCAGCGACAAATAAGGCGAACATCGGCCCCAACAATTGGCTATATTTGTTTCAATCCAAAATTCTGTTGACATGATTTCATCGTTGTTGGTAAAGAATTACCGCTGCTTACAATACCTGAAGGTGGATCGGTTCTCGCAGGTAAACCTCATTACGGGCGAAAACAATACCGGGAAGTCGACCTTGCTAGAGGCAATTACGCTTTACGCCTCGCAGGGCGATGTGGAGTGGATTTTTAAGCTGCTTGCAGAACGGGGCGAGTACTACAAAACCGAAGCGGGGGCTGATTTTACGGCGCTCAACCTCAAATCGCTGGCCTCCATGTTCTATAACCGAAAGGTTTTGGTAAATAATGGGAATGGGGCCATCACCATCACCGCATCAGAAGATGGGCGTGACACTGTTGATACTCTGCACCTGAAAATAGTGGAGATGGGCGAGCAAAACACAGTGGGACTCGAGATTGAGAATTGCATGCAGAAGCTCATTATGCCGCTTTTTATCGACCATCCCTCTCGCTTTTACAGCCATATAAAGCCCGCCATGCCTTACCGTCTGGTGCGCACCAATAGCTTCTTCAAATCAAGCGAGCAGCTTTGGGATAGCATTATTCTTACCGAAAAGGAGGATTTAACGGTGGAGGCGCTGCAAATTGTCGATCCGAACATCGAGCGATTGGCGTTTATTGAAATTGACGCATCGGGCTTTCGGAAGCCGGTGGTTCGGGTTCGTGGGCGCGAGGGCATCATTCCCCTATCAGGGATGGGTGATGGCATCAACCGTGTTCTTTCGATCGTTTTGGCCCTGGTAAACTGCTCCAATGGGGTGTTGCTTATCGACGAGTTCGAGAATGGGCTGCACCATTCCGTGCAGCATAAACTTTGGGAGGTGATCTTCAAGATGGCCACTAAGCTAAACATACAGGTGTTTGCCACTACGCATAGCAACGACTGTATCATCACCTTCGAGGAACTGCTTAACGACGACGTGCACATCAACGACGGAAAACTGGTGCGGCTCGACAACCGAGATGGGCGAATTATACAGGTGGAGTTTGATCCCGAGGAAATGAAGATTGCCACTGAACAGCGCATTAATTTACGATAGGAGAAGGCATGATGGATGTAAAAGGGAAGATATCGCAGAAGTTGCTGGTTGAGGGTAGCGATGATTTGCACGTGGTGCTGGCCCTGTGTCACAAGCATGGCGTACCGTTATCCTTCGAGGTGGTGGATAACCGCGGGGTAACCAACCTGCTTAAAAGCCTTAACGTGTGGCTAAAAACCTCGTCGTTGCAGACCTTGGGGATGATACTCGATGCCGACGAGCTGCTGAGCCGCCGTTGGAATGAGGTGCGCGAGCGGCTAGCCCGTGTGGGCTACGAAGTGCCAGAACACCCGCAGCGAGGCGGAGTGATTATTAGACAGGAGGGGCTGCCTACTGTTGGCGTATGGCTAATGCCCGACAATACCTCGTCGGGGATGCTTGAAGATTTTTTGAAGTATCTTATTCCAAAAGGCGATCTGCTGCTGCCCGAGGCCGAGAGCACTCTTAGCCGGTTGGAACTAGAGCAGATTAATGGCTACAAGCCGGTGCATCGAGCCAAATCGCTGCTACACACTTGGCTCGCGTGGCAGGATAGCCCTGGAATGCCCATTGGTATCGCCATAACCCATAGCTATCTCGATACTAATGCTAGACTTGGACGTGAGTTTGTAGAGTGGCTCCGAGAGTTGTTTGTGTAGCTTTTTGATCGGAATCGTTAATGGGTGGTTCCTTCTTTTTCTGGTGGTTGCATTCTGTGCAGCCTTTTTTGTAAGGAGTGTTTTTTGTTATCACAATGTTAAGGCGATCTTCCTGGGGCAGGTTGCGTTTGGTAGCGCACAACAACGAGATATAACTGGATAGGTGGTTTGGGATATAACCGAATTGTTCATTCAGTTTGCACATGTTGTTTGTAGAAACGTCGAAGAGCAGCTGTAGTGTGAGGGGCGGTGGGGCTTTTTTGCGTGGAGGAAATTGTTGGGCTCTAATAGAAAATAGACGCGGCAACCTAGGCTGCCGCGTCTGTATGGCGTGTGGGCTAACCTATGGCTAGTATCTGTAGTGCTCGGGTTTGTAGGGGCCTTCGGGCTGTACGCCAATGTAGGCTGCCTGCTCGGGGCTTAGGGTGGTTAGTTTTACACCTAGCTGCTCGAGGTGAAGGCGGGCTACCTCCTCGTCGAGGTGTTTAGGAAGGCGGTATACGTCTACCTTAAGGTCTTTTTCCCAAAGTTCTATTTGGGCAAGCGTTTGGTTGGTAAACGAGTTACTCATGACAAATGATGGGTGGCCTGTTGCACAGCCGAGGTTAACCAATCGCCCTTCTGCGAGTAGGAAGATGGCGTGGCCGTCGGGGTACACGTATTTATCAACCTGGGGCTTGATGTTTACTTTCTGAATGCCAGTCCAAGTGTTTAGGCGGTCTACTTGGATTTCGTTGTCGAAGTGGCCAATGTTGCACACAATGGTTTGATCCTTCATACCAGCCATATGCTCCGCGGTGATGATGTCGCGGTTGCCGGTGGTGGTAACGTAGATGTTTCCTTCGTTTAGGGTAACCTCCACGGTTTTTACCTCGAAACCTTCCATGGCGGCCTGTAGGGCGCAGATGGGGTCTATCTCGGTGACGATAACGCGAGCTCCGTAGGCACGCATCGAGCGGGCGCAACCTTTGCCTACATCGCCATATCCGCAGACTACTACCACCTTACCAGCAATCATTACGTCTGTAGCGCGTTTGATGCCGTCGGCTAGTGATTCGCGGCAGCCGTAGAGGTTGTCAAATTTACTTTTCGTAACCGAGTCGTTTACGTTGATGGCGGGGATTAGCAGCTCGCCCTTTTCCATCATTTGGTAAAGGCGGTGTACACCAGTGGTTGTCTCCTCCGAAACACCCTTCCATTCGGCTACGGTGCGGTGCCACTTGCCATGGTCGTCGTTAAGAATTTGCCTTAGGGCGTCTAGTATTACGCTCTCCTCGTGGCTACTGGGGGTGTAGTCTAGTATTTTGGCGTTATCTTCGGCCGCATATCCTTTATGGATAAGCAAGGTCGCATCTCCTCCATCATCGACAATTAAGTTTGGTCCTTTGCCTTCGGGGAACGATAGCGCTTGAGCGGTGCACCACCAGTACTCTTCAAGACTCTCTCCCTTCCATGCGTATACAGGAACGCCAGCGGCGGCAATGGCGGCGGCGGCGTGATCTTGAGTGGAGAAGATGTTGCAGCTGCACCAGCGTACGTCGGCACCTAGATCAACCAGTGTTTCGATGAGCACGGCGGTTTGGATGGTCATGTGCAACGAGCCCATAACGCGGGCCCCCTTAAGGGGCTGCTTGCCCTCATATTTTTTGCGGATAGCCATTAGTCCTGGCATCTCCTTTTCGGCAATTTCTATCTCTTTGCGCCCCCAATCGGCCAAGGTGATGTCGGCCACTTTGTAGGGGAGCTGTTCGTCGATCGTATATGAAAACATCGTCAGTAAATTTTGCGCCTAATTTAGCGATTTATAATGAAAAGAGGGGAAGCATCTGCCTCCCCTCTCGTATCTTTTATGCTGTTAATGCCTATAGCAAAGCATTCAACTTTTCTACCAACTTGGCTTTAGGTACAGCGCCAACCTGCTTATCCTTAATCTCGCCATTTACGATGTAAAGAATGGTTGGGATGTTGCGAATACCAAACTTGCTAGAGATGCTAGGGTTTTCGTCAACGTTAACCTTGCCGATAATGGCTTTTCCTTCGTACTCGGTATGCATCTCCTCAATAAGAGGTGTAAGCATGCGGCATGGTCCACACCATTCTGCCCAAAAGTCCAATACTACAGGCTTGTCTGCCTTGCTTACTAGTTCGTCGAAGTTGGCTTCGTTAATTTCTAGTGCCATATTATTTGTTTTAAAAGATTGTCGCTTTACAAAACTACAAAAAAGGCTGTTTTTTATATCAACCTGCAAGCATTAAAAAAAGCTTGCTGTACGAATTATTCCCGTTAGTCAATCAGTCTAAAGTTGATGTTGTTATGCTGAAGGTAGCTGATAAATTCGTTATTTAGTCCTACCCGGTAGGTTCGCGAGTGCATCTCTACCGATATTTTATCTGCGGGATCGACTATTTTCACCTTTAGGGCAACGTTCCCTTTACTTGTTTCGGCATAGTTTTTAATCTCGGTCGCGATCTCCTCAGTGATGCTGAAGATGGGCAAGGTGATCTGAATTCCCTTCACCATTTCGTCGCGCACGTTGTGCAGCTGCCGAAGTATGCGGAGTTTTGTTTCGAACTCGCCTGGCCTAAATGGGTGAGGGCCTACGGTGCCGCGTATCAGCAGTGAGTAGCCTTCGTAGAAGAAGGTTCGGAACTGCTCGTAGTCGCGTCCAAAAAGGGTGAATGTGTAGCTTTCGGTGTAATCTTCTACCGTAATCATCCCGTAAGGCTTGCCGGTTTTTGTCATCAGATTTTTGGCAGTAGTTACCATTCCTGCTACCGAAAACTCTTTCCCGTTGATGGCCGCAAGGTCTTGGAAGTCGGCTAGGGTGCTATTGGTAAAGTTATCGATCTCTATTTTGTAATCGTCTAGCGGGTGCGAGGAAAGGTAGATGCCCACCACTTCGCGCTCCTTGTTGAGCCTCTCGAGGTTGCTCCATTCGCGAGAGGGGGCTGGTTCGGGACGTTGTATGATTTCTGCCGAGGCCATAGCGCCAAATAGGCTGTTCATGGCGCTATTTTTCTCGCTTTGTAGGCGGTTTCCGTAGCGTATTAGGTTTTCGACAAAGGTTACGTCCTTGGCGTCGGTGGCAAAGTACGACGAACGGGGAAGGTCGCTGAGACTATCTAATCCTCCAGCCAGAACTAGAGTTTCTAGGTTTTTGCGGTTCATCGCGCTAAGGTTTACGCGCTCTACCAGGTCGTAAATATCCTTGTATGGTCCATTCTTTCGTCTTTCCTCTATGATGGCGTTTACAGCTCCTTCTCCAAGACCCTTTACGGCGCCTAGTCCAAAGCGTACTTGTCCCTTTTTATTTACGGCAAACTTGTAGTTACTTTCGTTCACATCTGGACCAAGTACGTCAATTCCCATGCGGCGGCATTCGTCCATAAAGGTGGTAATTTTCTTTATGTCCGACAGGTTACGGCTGAGCACAGCAGCCATAAACTCTGAGGGATAATGCGCCTTGAGGTAGGCAGTTTGGTACGAAACGTAGGCGTAGCAGGTGGAGTGCGACTTGTTAAAGGCGTACTGCGCAAAAGCTTCCCAGTCGCTCCAAACTTTCTCCAAAATTTTGGCGTCATGGCCGCGCTCGGTTGCCCCTTTGATGAAGTCGGCTTTTAGCTTGTCCATAACGTCCTTCATTTTTTTCCCCATTGCCTTACGCAGCGTATCGGCCTGACCTTTGGTAAAACCAGCCAAACTCTGCGAGAGCAACATCACCTGCTCTTGGTACACTGTGATACCGTAGGTGTCCTTCAGGTACTCCTCCATCTCGGCAATATCGTACTCAATCTTCTTACGGCCGTGTTTACGGTCGATAAAATCGGGTATGTACTCCAAAGGTCCTGGACGGTAGAGAGCGTTCATCGCAATCAAGTCCTCAAAGCGGTTGGGTTTAAGGGCACGGAGGTACTTTTTCATACCGGGCGACTCGAATTGGAATAGCGCGGTAGTGTCGCCTCGAGCGTAGAGCTCGTAAGTTTCTACGTCGTCTAGTGGAATTTTTTCGATATCTAGCACAACACCCTTACTTCCTTCAATGTACTCTAGGGCATCCTTAATGATGGAGAGCGTTTTGAGTCCAAGGAAGTCCATTTTTAGTAGGCCGACATCTTCTACGTGCTTCCCGTCGTACTGGGTAACCAAAAGGCTGGCATCCTTGTGGGTACTTACCGGAATGTAATTCTCCAAGTCGTCGCGGGCAATGATAATACCGCAGGCGTGGATACCAGTTTGGCGAACAGAACCTTCGAGCGTTTCGGCAAATCCAAGGGTTTTGGCGACTAACTCATTGGGAGATGTGCGCTCTTGGTTGAGCTCTGGAACCTCTGCAAAAGCTTTTGCAAGAGTTGTTCCAGGTTTTTCGGGTACTAGCTTTGCGAGCCTGTCGGCTTCAGGAAGGGGGAGTTTCTGTACACGTGCTACGTCCTTGATGGCCATTTTAGCAGCCATTGTTCCAAAAGTTATGATGTGCGCTACGCGTTTATCTCCATATTTCTTAACAACCCATTTTAGCACCTCTTCCCGGCCGTCTTCATCGAAGTCTATATCAATATCGGGCATTGAGATACGGTCTGGGTTAAGAAAACGCTCAAACAGTAGGTCGTATTTAACGGGGTCGATGTTGGTAATCTTTAAAGCGTAGGCTACAGCCGATCCTGCAGCCGAACCACGACCTGGCCCTACCGAAACCCCCATTTCTCGAGCTGCACGGATAAAGTCCCATACAATGAGGAAGTAGGAGGGGAATCCCATCTTCTCCATGGTGTCAAGTTCAAAGTCGACACGCTCCTTTATTTCTCCTGTAAAATTTTCGCCCCAACGCTCTAGCGATCCTTGGTAGGTTACATGTCGGAGGTACTTCATTTCGTCGTCAAATCCTTCAGGAAGAGGGAAAACGGGCATGAATGGCTTTTGATTTAGCTCGTATGCCTCTATCTTATTTGCAATTTCTTGCGTCGTTTCAATTGCTTCGGGATAATTCTTAAAGAGGGTAGACATCTCTTCGGGCGACTTTAGATACTCTTGCTTGGTGTAGCGCATTCGAGTTGGGTCATCAATGTCCTTACCCGTATTCAGGCATATCAGCAGGTCGTGCGCATCGGCATCCTTTGCGTTTATAAAATGGACGTCGTTGGAGGCGATATACTTGATGCCTGTTTCTTTTGATATTTTTACGATATCCTCGTTTACTCTCTTCTGGTTCTCAAATACCTCTTTATCTAGTCGAGGATCACCTGCTTGATGCAGCTGAAGCTCCATGTAGTAATCCTCCCCGAAAATATTTTTGAACCAGTTGGCTACCTTAAGGCCTGCTTCGTATCCCTCGTTCATTAAGGCTTGAGGAAGTTCTCCCCCTAAGCAGGCTGAGCAGGCAATAACGCCTTCATTATATTTTTCAAGCAGCTCTTTGTCTATACGAGGCTTGTAGTAAAATCCTTCGGTCCATGAGTAGGATACTATCTTCATCAGGTTTTGATATCCCTTGTAGTTTTTGGCTAAAAGGATGAGGTGGTCTCCGCTTCGGTCGTCTTTGTCACTTTTATCGAATCGGCTATTCTTAGCTACGTAGGCCTCAACGCCAAGTATTGGTTTTACACCAAGCTCTTTTGCTTTTTTGTGGAAAAGTTTCACGCCAAACATGTTCCCATGGTCAGTAATGGCAATGGAATTCATTCCTTTTTTTGCGGCCGTTTTAAGAAGCCCTGCAATGCTAGAGGCTCCATCAAGAATGGAGTACTGGGTGTGTACGTGTAGATGCGTAAATTCTGCCATTGTCTTGCGCCTGATTATTTGGTGGAGGTTAGAACAACCTTCTGGCAATAAAGTTAACCATTAAATTTTTGTTTGCCGCTCAACTTTTTTTGCCGTAGGTGTTGTCTTTGCTGTCTCCTTTTTATTGGATTGATAGCCAATGTGTCCACACGTGTAAATGAATGTTGATGTACGTAAAAAAGTAAAAAGGCGCTAGTTGTAGCGCCTTAGTATGTAGAAGAAATGGTCGTTCTATATCGAGTTGAGAACGAGCTTTGCGGCACCAAGAATTGCTGCTTGGTCGAATAGCTCTGCGGTCGCCACTTTAACGTTAAGCCCTCTGCTGGCTAACACGTCGTGCACCTTACCGATGAAAAGGTGGCTCGATTTGGCAATACTTCCTCCAATAACCAGGGTGGTTGCTTCGAACTCTTTGATAGAGGGGGATAGAATGTTGGCAAGCGTGTTCGCAAATTCTTCAAAAATCTGCTGGGAGGCTTGGCTGGTAGCGTGGATTTTAGCTACGTCATATACTCCTTCTACGGTTTCGCCAGTTAGTTCTGCGTATCTTTTAATGAACCATCTGGTTGAAACGAAATCTTCGGCAATAGTTCCATTGTAGGGGTAATCCCAAAGTTCTCCACCATTTGGCACACCAGAACCTTCAGTAACGTGCTTTCCATCCTTCATGTAAACGGCTCCAAAGCCAGTTCCAAGCGTTATCCCAATCATTCGATTAGACCCTTTGCCTGCGCCAGCCCAGTTTTCTCCCATGCCAAAGCAAGCTGCGTCGTTTGCAAAAAAGATACGGTTGGCAGGAATCCCTGTTCTTTCGGAGATGGCAGACCTAATATCTAGCTGATAGAGTGCTGCGAACTTATCGTTTTCGCCAGTGTACAGGGCTATGCCGTTGGCATAGTCGAAAGGACCAGGAATTGCAAGGCCAATTCCCTCCACATTCTCGGATCCAACGTTAGAGGCTGCGTCGTTAATTGCTTTAGCCCATGCATCCAAGACCTCCTTTGCGTCTTCTGCCTTAGAGTTTACTTTCTCTTCGGTGTAGGTTCCCTCTTCAATCGTTGCTGTCTCGATTTTTATTGCTGCACAAGTGATGTGTGAGCCTCCTATGTCGGCTCCAAGTATGTAACTCTTATTCATTACGTTGATTTTGACTGTTCAAAAATATCAAAAAAAGCAGCAAACGAGTGCGCTAGCACTAGTAATTGCTTGTTTTTAATGTAAATGTATGGGGCGTTTAGTGTTTTTTAAGAAGTAAAGGTTCGCGATTTGTGTCTTGATTTTGTGTGTAACGTATTTGTTATCAGGTTTTAGTGTCTTTTTGTACTGGTTGGGTGCTTATTGCGCGATGTGCATGAAAACAACCTGCTGATAACCGTATTATTAGATAAATATCCTATCTTTGCACCGAAAATAACGTAGGTTGTTTAACTTTTAAATTTTTAGAAAATGCCTGTAAAAATTCGTTTGGCACGTCATGGTAAGAAAGATTATGCTTTCTATCACATTGTCGTTGCAGATAGCAGGGCGCCACGTGATGGTAGATTTATCGAAAGGGTTGGTTCTTACAATCCTAACACTAATCCTGCTACTATCGAGCTAAAGTTTGAAAAAGCTCTTAGCTGGTTACAAAAAGGCGCCCAACCTACTGACACTGTAAGGTCAATTCTTTCAAAGAACGGCGTACTTCTTAAGAAGCACCTTTTAGAAGGTGTTAAGAAGGGTGCTTTCTCTGCTGAGGTTGCTGAAGAAAAGTTCAACGCATGGGTATCTGAAAAGGGTAACAAGGATGCTGCTGAACTAAACAAGCTAACTCAGTCTAAGAACGAAGCAAAGCGCGCTCGTCTTGCTGAAGAAGCAAAGCAAAAAGAAGCAAAAGCTGCTAAAATTGCAGAAAAACTTGCTGCTGCTAACGCTGCTGCTGCTGAGGCAGAAGCTCCAGAAGCAACAGAAGAAGCTGCTGAATCAACTGAAGCTTAATCTTAAGGCTATGCTTTCAGGAAAGATTAGTGTTGCCGAAGTTGTTAAGACCTTTGGTGTAAACGGAGAATTAGTTTTAAAGCTCTATAGCAGCTTTCCTGAAGAAATTGACTTGGAGGAACCGGTATTCATCGATATGGATGGAATACCAGTTCCTTTCTTTTTTAAATCTTTTCGATTTAACGGGAAGAGCAAGGCGATTGTCGTTTTCGACGATTTTGAAACAGAAACTCTTGCTGAAGAGTTGTTGGGGAAGGCGGTATTTTATAATGAAGAAGATTTGGATTCAGAAGAAGCAGAACCATCTCCTGCTGATTTTATTGGATTTAAAGTTCTTACTCATGCCGAACCTCCACTGATGCTTGGTACCATTGAGGATTATTACGACAGCCCCAATAATCCATTATTCCAGGTTCTTACTGCCGATGATAAGGAGATTCTTCTTCCTGTGAATGAAGAGTTCATTGTCGCAATAGACGATGAGGGAGAGGCAATCTTTGTGGATCTTCCCGAAGGATTTCTTGATGTTTTTGATCTTTAGGCTGTAACTTTTTATCTTTAGATATCGTCTTACTCCAAAAACGATATCGTCATGAGAAAATTATTTTTATCCCTACTTTTTCTGTCTTCTATTTCTATTGCTGCATTAGCCCAAAAAGGGAGAGTGTATGTGGCTGCCGATTTTACTGGAATATCCTACTCTTTGCCTGTAAACTTGCAGGTTGTAATAGGAGATAAGTATGAAATTAAGGCTGTTGGTTCTGTGGAAGATATAGACTTGATTGTTGTAGAAAAAAGTGGGAATTCGCTGATTTTAAAATCCAAATCTGGGCGTCATCGATTTGATTCTGATACTAAAATTTATGTTTCACTACCGAAACTTTCTATGATTTCATCTGCTGGTTCTGGTCGAATTAATGTGAATGATGTTGTAAAAGGCGAGTCTTTGGAGGTTAGCCTTGCAGGCTCTGGCGAGATTCAACTTCAAGCCGTTGATCTTGGTGAAATATCGGTTTCTGTGGCTGGTTCGGGAAATGTAAAGGTTGAGGAGCATTCTAAAGTAAACTTTGGTGTCTATAAAATTGCAGGATCAGGGAATATTTCTTTTTCGGCTTTGCAGGCTAAAAATGTTGACGTAAACATAGCAGGATCGGGTAATGTCAATGCTTATGCTAGTGAAAAACTAACGGTTAAAATAGTAGGCTCAGGGAATGTTACCTGTACGGGAAGTCCTAAAAGTGTTGACAAGGTGAAGTTTGGATCTGGAAGCGTGAATATACGATAATCTAAAATAAAGAAAAAGGAAGCAGTTATCTGCTTCCTTTTTTATTTTAGTTGACTCTTTCAAGAAATTGTGTTTTTTCTAGAGCGTTTTCTTTCGTATTTAGTTTTCTGATATCAAGAGGTTCTATTTTTTTGCTTCTTTGTTTTTTAATGGTCATAAGTATTCCTATAAATAGAAGTGCAGTTGTTGCTATTAGAAATATCAGCAGGTTTATATTTAGATTTTTTAATAGGAAGCAAAAACCTAAAAAGAAGATTGTTGTCCCCAGTAAAATGGCTGTAGAATTTCTATGGTTAAACCCGAGGAATAGCAACTGATGGTGAATG
This sequence comes from Alistipes sp. ZOR0009, assembly GCF_000798815.1. NCBI lineage: Bacteria > Pseudomonadati > Bacteroidota > Bacteroidia > Bacteroidales > Rikenellaceae > Alistipes > Alistipes sp. ZOR0009. The sequence continues at coordinate 23,221 of NZ_JTLD01000035.1, forward strand.
TGATTTTTATCGGGTGAAAACGGTGATTTTCCTTGTGCTATTCGAATTGAGAATACCCTAAGAGTATCGAATATTGGCAAAATAAGTACAGCAATTACGACTGCGGGAGCGTAGCTTATGGTAAAAGGGCTTGCAAGAATAGAATTGAGCTCGATATACTTAAACGCGGCAGCAGTTAGGAAAATTCCTAAAACAAGCGACCCTGTATCTCCCATGAATATCTTATTTGTACTCCCAAAAACATTGTAAAGGAAAAAGGCACTTAAAGCACCTACCATTGCTAGGCATAGCATTGCCCAGCCGTAGTGCCCCATCAGAAAAAAGCATCCGCCAAAAAATGTAAGGCTAAGAATACCAACCCCTGATGCAAGCCCATCAATGCCGTCGATGAGGTTGATGGCATTGATTAGCGCTATGAAGATAAATGCGCTTATAGCTATGGATAGAAACGAGTTTATTTCATATACCCCAAAAACACCTTGGAGTGAGGTTAATCTTAAATCTCCACCTATTGTTAGAAGCAGTGCAGCAATGACTTGTCCTGCAAGCTTCTTTTTAGCTGATAACTCTAAGATATCGTCTTTTATTCCCAGAAAAAAAAGTATCATCATACCTAAGAGCAAGTAGTTATATTCTGGAATATAGTAGTAGGATGCAAAAAACAAGGTGGTAATTGCAAAACTTAGATAAATGCCAATTCCACCCAACGTGGGTACAGCCCTTTTGTGTGAGGTTCTATGGTTTGGCTCATCTACTAAATTTTTTTCTCGAGCAATTCTGATTACTACAGGAATAATCCTAATGCATGTAAAAAAGGCAATAAGTAAGGTTATTAAAGGAATTAAATTTTTCATACAACTATTCTCTAATTATTAAAATCTCGCCGTTTACATCAAGATCCATTAAAGATGGTAGTACACCAGTTGGTTTAATGTCATTCTCTACCCAATCCGTAAAATTGATTTTTTCAGAGATAGACGCAAATAGATCTTTTTGGGTTGCAACCTTTTTATCTTTATAAATTAAAGGTATTGCAAATAGAGGGTTTCTGTATTTACGTAGGATGCCATTAATTGAATGAACGCTTGTAATGCGAAATGGTGCTCTTTTTGTTTCAGAAATGGCTGCATTTGCTATGTTTTGAACGTTAGGTAGCCTTAGGCTGATGGGTTTGGTACTAAGTTCAAATAGTTGCTCCGCTAATTCTGGAATTTCAAAGACATATTTCGTAAGGTGATTAATGTTTAGAACAAAAATCGAATGGATAGGTTCTTTTGAGGGAAAGTTTTTTTGTAGCAGCTCAATTGTTTTGTCGTTTGTTGCGTCACAAATAAGCTCAATACCAATATCTGTCATCACGGCAACAATATTTCCGCTTTTTAATTTTTCGATAACTAAAAGTATATCAATCATCATTGACGAATTTTAATATAATTCGGGTACGTTTTTGTAATAAGGATCAAATATAGATAAAATCAACTTAAAGTGCTATGTTTGAATTGGGCGAATTGTGGAGAACTTAAAATTTAGTTGTTAGATTGGTTGTTGTAAACATTATTTGTAGGTAAGGCGCTTTCGCTAAAATAAAAAAGGAGGTAGAACCTCCCTTTTTCGTTGTTTATACCGCAATGTTAAAGTCGCGTAAAGCATCGTTTAAAGACGTTTTTAAGTCCGTGGATGCTTTCCTTTTTCCAATGATTAAGGCACAAGGTACGTGATATTCACCTGCTGGAAATGCTTTGGGATAACTTCCTGGAATAACAACAGAACGGGGGGGGACATATCCCTTATATTCAATAGGCGTTTCTCCTGAAACATCAATTATCTTTGTAGATCCGGTTATGACAACATTGGCTCCAAGCACGGCTTCTTTGCCAATATGGGCGCCTTCTACAACAATGCAGCGAGAGCCAATAAAGCAGCCATCTTCTACAATAACGGGTGCTGCTTGTACTGGTTCTAAAACACCTCCAAGCCCAACACCTCCGCTTAAGTGTACATGTTTTCCTACTTGTGCACATGAACCGACAGTTGCCCATGTATCTACCATCGTTCCTTCATCAACGTAGGCGCCTATATTGACATAGGAAGGCATCATGATTACACCTTTGGCAAGGTAAGAGCCATGTCTTGCTATGCCTTGAGGGACGACACGAACACCCAGCTGTTCAAAATTCTTTTTTAGTGGGATTTTGTCATAAAATTCGAAAGGCCCAACCTCAATGGTTTTCATTTGAGTAATAGGGAAGTACATCAGTACAGCCTTCTTTATCCATTGATTTACAATCCACTCTTCTCCTTGAGGTTGCGCAACTCTGAGTTCTCCTTTATCTAGAAGGTTCACAACGTCAAAAATTGCGCTCTTAGTTTCTTCTTCGCGCAGCAACTCCCTGTTGTCCCAAGCGCTTTCAACTAGCTGTTGTAGTTCTTCAAAAGTCATTGATTCGTAGTTATTATTTTTTATGCTCTCATTTCATGCGTAATTTGCTAAATATAGATTATTCTGGCTAGCAAATGTGCCGTTTGATGTTTGTTAGCTTTGTCTATGCTTGATGTAAAAGTCTACAATTATAGGGTAGTGGTCGGAATATTTAATTCGTGGACTACTATACTTGTAGGGGATTATTTGCTTGTCAGAGAATATGTAATCTATTCTCATTGTTGGCAATAGACCTCTATAGGTAGGCTTTAATCCATTTCCGGCTTCTACATACGAATCGTATAACGATCCTCTTAGTTTACTGTAAGTATATGAGGCAGGAATATCGTTGAAATCGCCACAAAAAATAATGGGGAAGCGAGTTTTACTTGCAACGTTGCTAATCGAATCTACCTGTTTTGCGCGCTTTAGATACGCTTTTCGTAAATTTCTGACAATACTCTTGATTTCTTTAAAGTCAATATCGTTTTCGATGATCCTTTTTCGAAGTTTATATGGCTTATCTGCTTCCTTTAGTTTTGTTGATTCGAGGTGGCAACAGAATACTCTGAGGGTATCTGTATTTACAAGGACATCTGCGTATATCGATGAGTTGTAGGTGTTTTCACCAAAAGAAATATTATGTTTTTTTAGTATGGGATATTTGCTAAAGATGGCAACTCCATAGCTAACTTCTCTTTTTCTTTCGTTTACGCTATAGTTTATGTAGGCGTGGGGGTATTTCTTAAATTTATTGCGAACATATTTCTCGCTTAACTTCCCTTTTATCGTAAAGAAATCCTGCAAACAAATGATGTCGGCATTCTTATTGGCAATATAGCTAAGCATCTCAGGTGCAGATGTCGATTCTTCGTTATACTGGTTAAAGAGATTTACGTTGTAATTCATAACCCGTATTGCCGTTACATTGTTGGGTTTAACTTTTTTGGAGTTGAATGATAGAAATTTTGGAATATGCCATAAGCTGAACAGCAAGGCAATTATTGATACAGCGACTTCTTTTTTCCAGAAAATAGACCAGAAAATTATAAAAAGGATGTTGATTACGAATAGTAATGGAAGGGATAGTCCTAAAAAAGCGAAAATCCAATAAATTGTAGGGCTAATGTAGCCAGCAATGCTGGCCATAAGCAAAGCCAATGCTGCAAGTACATTGAAAAATAGTGCGATGACTGATATAACTCTTCTCAACTATCTAGGTCGTTTTTGTATTTGAATAACTTCTCCTTTTCTTCGTTTGTTAGACTGTCAAATCCTTTTTGAGATATTTTGTCTAAAATTAAATCCAAGTCTCTTCCTGTTGAAACTTTTCGTACTGTTGGATTTGGATTTTTATAGGCAACCTTTATTCTCTCCCTCTTGAATCTAATATGTTTAATTTTTTCAAGCGCGAGTTCAACCCATGCTAGTATGTTAAGCCCATTTTTTCTGTAGGTATATCCCCATAACGCACCAATAAAAGCACCTCCAATATGAGCAATGTGACCGCCTGCATTGCCAAATGGTATTTGAATCAAATCGATTGTTAAGTAGGCAAAAGCAAGATATTTAAGCTTTACGTCTCCTATAAACATTAGCCAGATCTTAAAGTTGGGAGAAAAGGCTGTTGCTCCAAAGGCGATTGCCATGATCGCAGCAGATGCTCCAAGAAGAGTTGCTGGACCATCAGTATAAAAAACTGGTAGCGTATTGTAGGCAATTACATAAAAGAGGCCTCCAAAAATACCTCCAGCAAGATAAACAGAGGTGAGTTTTGTATTTCCAAAAAAATCTACAAATATGATTCCAAACCAGTAAAGCACGAGTAGATTAAATAGCGCATGCAAAAAGTCTAAATGGTAAAACATGTAGGTTATGAATGTCCACGGATGTTTTGCCAGTACATTTGGTTCTGAAGAGAGTGCTAGTACCCTATCAAAAAACAAGGGGGTATGGTCGGTTACGAGGTAAAAAATGGCATTGTATATACCAACAAATAGAAAAATGGCAATGTTGATATATATAAGCCCCGCAAGAGCACCGTCTTTTGTTATAGATAATCTTAGCCTATAGTTCGACATGTTGCTAGTACATCATGTTGTGTTTCTTCCAGTATCTTAATATAATAAAGGCAATAAGCATACCTCCTAGGTGGGCAAAGTGCGCAATGCCTGGCTGCTTTCCACTTATTCCGAAATATAACTCAAATGCAGCAAAAATCATTACCATGTATTTTGCTTTTATGGGGACTGGTGGGATAATTAGCATTAATGTCATGTTGGGGAATAGCATGCCAAAGGCAAGCAAGACGCCATAAACAGCCCCAGAAGCACCTATGGTTACGGTTTTGGATAAAGCCTCGACGTACACTTCTTTTGATCCAAGTAGAAATTCTTTAGCCTGATTTATGAATTCTGGGCTTGAGGGATTTTTGTACCAATTGCCAAAATATGCTTCTATTTCAGAATTTAACAAATGATGGCTTTTAAGAATGCTGAAAAATGTATCTGGAGAAAGGTTATTTATTGCTTGGTCAAATGCATATCGAGCATACTCTACTTCTGCAATGTTTACAAGCGAATTTAGTAGAGAGGCTCCTACTCCGGTAAATAGGAAGAAAATGAGGAACTTTTTGTCGCCCCATACTTGCTCTAAAATTCGTCCAAACATCCACAATGAGAACATGTTAAAAAACAGGTGCCCAATATCACCGTGTAAAAAGATGTTGGTTAGCGGTTGCCAAATGCGGAACTCGCTGGAGTAGAAGGAGTGCAACCCAAATATTGAAACAATGTCTACTCCTTGGTTGTCTAAAACCCATGTAACCAATAGAAATAAAGCATTGATTATTATGAGGTTTAATACTATTGGAGGCGTGTTTCCGAAACGGTTCGACTGAAACATAGTGCGTTATTTAAAGCGTTTTTCTAATTCGTCTAATCCCAAGATAAAAAGCGTGGGCTTGCCTCCTGGGCTTGTGTTGGGCGATTCGCAGGCAAATAGTTTGTCGAATAGATCTTGCATTTCTGTTTGACTAAGCGTTTGGCCTGGTTTTATGGCAGATGCAATGGACATAGATCTTGCAATCTTAGTCTTGGATGAATCCTGCAAGTCGCTTTCGTTATTTTTGAAATCCTGCAGTAGTCCTTCAAGCACTTCCTTAAAATTTTGGTTTGATAGGCTTGCTGGGCTACCATAAATTGCTACCGAATTTCCTCCAAAGGGTCGGATATCCCAGCCTATCGAATGCAGATCTTCAGATATCCCTATAAGCAAGGCGTAGTCGGCAGGGTTGAACTCTACGATTTGAGGGAAAAGTTCCTGTTGTGCAATTCCCGTATGATGCTCTATTATTGCTAGATAGTATTCGTATAGAATACGCTGGTGGGCTTTCGTTTGATCGATAATCATTACTCCTGATTTTACAGGAGTGAGGATATACCTCGCTTTTAGCTGGAAGAAAAGCTGCTCCGATTGGCTCCTCACCTCGAATGTTTGCTGGGGCTCTTCTTCTGGTTGCTCGTCGAAAAAAGTTGCCGTATTTGCTCTTTCATCCTCAAAAGGATGATTCTCTACAGATGGAAATCCTTGGTATAGTTTCTGCCATCCACTTGGAACAGGGTCTTTTCTGAATCCGCTGCCAAAACTCGATTTCGAAAAATTCTGGCTTGTTGCTTCATCAAAAGGGTTGAAGTTGGGGTTAACATCGATAACTGGCATGCTCACCGGGGCGTCTTTAGAGAATACGGGAATTTCAATATCCCCAAAAGTGTTGAAATCGATAGAGGGTGCTACCGAAAATTTTCCGATGGCTTCGCGAGTTGAGGCGTTGATAATTTGCCATATCGCACTTTCATCTTCGAATTTTATTTCTGTTTTAGTTGGGTGGATATTAATATCGATGGCCGCAGGATCAACGTCTAGGTAGATGAAGAACGAAGGGTAGTGATCGTTTTGTATGAGTTGGTGGTAGGCGCTAACCACCGCTTTTTGTAGGTAGGGGCTCTTAAAGAAGCGTCCATTTACAAAAAAGAACTGTTCGCCGGATGTTTTTTTTGCGTTTTCGGGTTTTCCAATAAACCCGGTTACCTTAACAATTGATGTTTCGGTATTTATATCTATTAGGTTGTTGGCAATAGATTTCCCCATGAGGCCTACGATGCGTTGCTTGAGGTTGGCCGACGGTAGGTTGTAAACTTCCGTCCCATTATTAACCAGCGTAAAAGCAATTTCGGGATGGCACAGGCAAACTCGCTGAAACTCGTTTATGATATGGCGAATTTCAACGCTATTTGATTTGAGAAATTTGCGTCGGGCAGGGACGTTGAAAAATAGGTTTTTGATGGAAAAAATGGAGCCAACAGGGCTGCTTATTGGTTCTTGGCTTAGCACTTCCGATCCTGACATGACGATGTGGGTGCCCAGCTCGCTGTTTTCTTTCCTTGTTTTTAGCTCAACTTCAGCTATTGAGGCTATGGATGCAAGCGCCTCTCCCCTAAATCCGAAGGTGCTGATGCTAAAAATATCGTGAACGGAGCGAATCTTAGAGGTCGCATGGCGTTCGAATGAGAGACGAGCATCCGTTTCGCTCATTCCGCACCCGTTATCTATAATTTGAATAAGAGTTTTTCCCGCATCCTTAATGATGACGGTGATGGCTGTGCTTCCTGCATCGACAGCATTCTCAACCAGCTCCTTTATTACAGAGGCTGGACGTTGAATAACCTCCCCAGCTGCTATTTGGTTGGCAACAGCATCGGGTAAAAGCTGAATTATATCCGACATCTATCCAGATTTATGCTACAAATATCTTTGTACAAAGTAAAGAATGGCAAATATTAGTCCCATTAGAAGTAGCCTAATGAATAAGCTTTGCATGCGATTCTTTTTTGCATCAGTTCTGGCGCTTCGAATTTGCCTTCTCATATTGCCTCTAATGCTAGAGCCGGGAACGTAACTTTCTTGTTCCGCTTTCATCTCTTGCTCTATAAGCCTTTTACGCTCCTCTACCTCATCTTTGATGGGATCGTAGTAGCGTGGTTTATAGCTGAAAGTTCTATGTTTGGGAAGCTTGAAAAATCTAAATACCATTTCTGTATTGTTTAATGCAAATCTACCTAAAAAAAGCGATTCTTTTCCGATTGTCAAAATTGGGATTGCCTAATAGTATAGAAAAGAACGCTTAGTGATGTTCGTGTAATGTCTTTGTAAAGCTATTATTAAGAAAATAGGGGGATATTTGTATAAAAATTAGTCCGAATTAAGTGAAGTGAATATAAAATAGTAAATTTAGATGCAATACTTTACTACTTAGATATGCTCGTAAAAGTTTTTGGAAGCGCAGTTTATGGCATAAAGGCAACAACAATCACCATCGAGGTTAACGTTGTTGCTGGTGTAAACTTCTATCTGGTTGGTTTGCCCGATAGCGCCGTAAAGGAAAGTCAGCAAAGAATTACCTCCGCTCTTATGACCAATGGATATAAAATGCCTGGACATAAAATCATCATTAACATGGCTCCTGCTGATATTCGAAAGGAAGGTTCTGCTTACGATTTGCCAATTGCTATTGGGATACTTGCTGGTTCTCAGCAAATTGTTTCGGATCATCTTGAAGATTACTTGATAATGGGCGAGCTTTCTCTTGATGGTGGTTTACAGCCTGTGAAGGGAGTGCTCCCTATTGCGCTGCAGGCTGCTGCCGAAGGATTTAAAGGGTTGATTCTTCCCGTTCAGAATGCGCAGGAGGCTGCTATTGTAAAGGGACTTGAGGTGTACGGCATGTCCAACCTAAAGGACGTTGTCGACTTTCTTGCTGATAAGAAGCATATTGAACCCGCAACTTGCAATGTTGATGAGCTATTCTCTGATACCGTTAACAGCTATTCGGTGGATTTTGCCGATGTGAAAGGGCAGGAAAATGTGAAGCGAGCGCTCGAAATTGCAGCCGCAGGCGGGCATAACATCATAATGATTGGTGCTCCAGGATCGGGGAAGACGATGCTGGCAAAGCGGTTGCCAACAATTATTCCCCCGCTAACGCTCGAAGAGGCGTTGGAGACTACTAAAATTCACTCTGTGGCGGGGAAGGTCGAAAAAAATAGCAGCTTAATAACTCGTCGTCCTTTTAGGGCCCCCCACCATACGGTGTCAGATGTGGCGTTAGTTGGTGGAGGAACCTATCCTCAGCCCGGAGAAATAAGTTTAGCGCATAATGGAGTTTTGTTTTTAGATGAACTTCCCGAGTTTAAGAGGACTGTGCTGGAGGTGATGAGGCAGCCATTGGAAGATCGACAGATAACCATTTCTCGGGCTCGGTTCTCTATTGAGTATCCTGCCAACTTTATGCTCGTTGCTTCAATGAATCCCTGCCCTTGTGGCTTTCATAATCATCCCGAAAAGGAGTGTGTTTGCCCTCCTGGTATGGTTCAGCGTTACCTTAGCAGAATATCAGGTCCGTTGCTTGATCGAATTGATATTCAAATAGAGGTGGTGCCAGTACCTTTTGACAAGTTAGCTGACCATAGATTGGCTGAATCGAGCCAAACGGTACGCGAGCGGGTGGTAAAAGCTCGGTTACTTCAGCATCAGCGTTTTGTCGACGAAAGCGACATTCACTGCAATGCCATGATGGGTTCGCGGCTGATTAGGAGGTACTGTAAAATTTCCGATTCGGGGACGGCTATCTTAAAAAATGCGATGGAAAAGTTGGGGCTATCGGCTCGAGCATACGATCGAATTCTGAAGGTGTCTCGAACAATTGCTGATTTGGAGGGCGAGCGCGAAATTCAAACTCGTCATATTGCTGAGGCTATAAACTACCGAAGCTTAGACAGGAGCGATTGGGCTGATTAGCTGTCTTTGTTCTGTGTCTGCCTTTCTATCTTTTTGCAATGGTTTGCGGCGGTTTGCGCATAAAATAGATATATTCGCAGCCTAAACAAATCTTAACAATGGAAAGAACCAGTCAGAAACAGCCAGTTGCACTATACCTTATTGCTGCAACAGGTGCTGGAGAGCGTTTTGCGTACTACGGCATGCGCGCCCTTCTTATGCTTTATATGGTAGCCGGGGCCAGCGCCCAGCTTGCGGGGATGAACTTTTCGCAGCATTCTGCCGGTAATATATACGGCATTTTTAACGCACTTTGTTACGGGCTCCCTTTCTTTGGGGGGATTTTGGCCGACAAAATAATTGGAAGCAGAAAGTCGGTGACAATTGGCGGAATTTTTATAATTCTTGGGTTAGCCACCCTGTCTATCGACAATACGATGGGGCCTTTTGTTGGCGGTTTGCTGCTCATTGCTATTGGTAACGGTTTTTTCAAGCCAACGGTTGTTTCTATGATTGGAGAACTCTATGAGCAGGGAGATCCTCGCAGGGATAATGCTTTTACTCTTTACTATCAGCTATTCAATATTGGAGCTTGGGTTGCCCCTCTGCTCTGTGGATATGTGGCTATACAGTACGGCTATTTAGCTGGATTCTCGGTGGCTGCCGCGGCAGTATTCGTGAGTATGCTTACTTACTGGATATTTGCCCCAAGCATACTAAAAGGGGTAGGTAAGCAAAAGAAAAAGGAAATTTTGGCCGTAGAAAAGCAAGAAAAGATGCCGCTTACCAAGGAGGAAAAAGATAGAATTAGGGTAATCTTTATCCTACTATTTTTTGTGACTTTCTTTTGGACTGGATTTGAGCAGGCCGGTAGTTCCATGACGTTGTTTACTGAAGAAAAGATAGACAAAAATCTTTTGGGATGGCTTGTTCCTACATCATGGTTTCAGAGCGTTAATCCATTCCTAGTATCGACATTAGGATTTGCTATTACTGCGCTTTGGCTTCGTCTTCATAAAATCGGAAAGAACCCATCAACTCCTGTAAAAATGGGGTTGGGAATGATTTTCTTGGGATTAGGATTTATCGTCATGCTGGGTGCAGTACAACATGCAGGTGCTACAGGCCTTCAGGCTTGCATGTCATGGATAGTCGGCGCCTATTTCCTTCAAACCATAGGCGAGTTGATGCTTTCTCCAATAGGTTTGTCTATGATTACCAAGTTGGCGCCACCTTCGATGGTTTCGATGTTTATGGGGATTTGGTTTTTGCCAACTTTCCTTGCACACCTTATGGGTGGATTTATTGCTGGTTACATAAAGGATTGGGGGTATGGTACCACCTTTGCTGGTATTGCTGCATTTGTTATAGTGCTAGGATTGGCCGTTATTCTGATTAGGAAAAAGCTGGTTTACTGGATGCACGGAAGGGTTTAGGACTCCTACAATAAATACGAAAAGGAGACTCTTTTTGGGGTCTCCTTTTTTGTGTTCTAACTTCAACTTCTGTCTACAAATTGAGGTACATGGTAGGGGGAGCGTTGTGAAAAGTATTATATTTTAAGCAGATGGCTGTTTTGTCGTTGATTGTTATGCCTGTAGTAGATTTTCGTCGCGGTTAGGAGAGGCGTTTGCCTGCTAGTTATGAACGTTCAGCTGGTAACCAGTCTGCATTGTTTGGTATTCCTTAAGATGTCGCGCTTTGTAGTTGGTGGCGTATCCGCTTAGAAGGCTATAGCGGGTTTTGCAAGCGGGGCACAGCGCAAACAGCTCGTCAACTATATCTATACTTTGGATAGAGGAGGTTAGGCAAGATGGGTTGGTACAAGTGGCATCGTAGGCGTGAAATCCATCTACCCCATTTATTACAATGACGCCATTGCCTCTGTATCCTACTGGCAGCGCATTGTAGGAGCGTACTTTTAGTGATGTTCCGGTGGCTTGAAGCTTAATGTATGCAGGGTCGTTGAGGAATATGGTAAAGTAGACAGGGACGTTTGGGAGCACATTTTTTTCTTCTTTGGCGCAGCTGAGCATCAGCAGCGTAGCCGCAATTAGGCGAGGGAGTTTTGTTCTCATATTTTTAAAATTGAAGCAATATTAGCAATTATAAGTAGGATATGGTGCTGGGCGAGTGTTAAAGGAAATTTACTCTCCCTGAAATTAGCCTGAATAGCGGGCTGGATGTGTTAACATCTGTGAATGATGTTGAGCTAAATCGTTGCTTTTTGGGGAATTTGGAGGTGTTAAAGTGGCGGATAGATTAAAATAAGTGTATATTTGTAAAGCGAAAGAGTTCTGGCAGCGTCGGAATTCTTTCGTTTTTATTTAATCCCAAATTATTTAGCTATGTCAAAAGTCATCTATCTTACGGAGGAAGGTTTTAATAAACTTCGCGAAGATCTTGAACACCTAAAGAGTGTAGAGCGACCTGCCATAGCTCGTCAGATAGCCGAGGCGCGCGATAAGGGCGACCTTTCGGAGAATGCAGAATACGATGCAGCAAAGGAGGCGCAAGGCCTACTTGAAATGCGTATTGCTAAACTGGAGGACACCTTTGCCAACGCTCGCATCCTTGACGAGTCTAAAATAGATATCAGCTCTGTACAGATTTTGAATAAGGTTAAAATTAAGAACCTTAAGAATAATACTGTAATGCAGTATACCCTTGTCTCCGAAAATGAGGCAAACCTGAAAGAGGGTAAAATATCAATCGGAACGCCTATTGCCAAAGCACTAATGGGCAAGAAGGTTGGTGATGTGGTTGAAGTGCAAATACCTGCAGGGCTGGTGAACTTCGAAATTGTTGAAATTTCTAGGTAAGCAGATTCTATGGCTTCTATCTTTTCTAAAATTATTAGTGGCGAAATACCCAGCTACAAGGTAGCCGAGGACGAGAACTATTACGCCTTTTTGGATATTTTCCCAATGGCAAAAGGGCATACGTTAGTAGTGCCTAAGATGGAGGTAGATTACTTGTTCGATCTTAGCCCAGAAGTCCTTGCTGGTATGACTTTGTTTGCCCAAAAGGTTGCAAAAGGGGTTAAAGCGGCCATGCCTTGCAGTCGGGTAGGGGTTGCTGTTTTGGGGTTGGAAGTTCCCCATGCACATATCCACCTAGTGCCCATTAATAAGGAGTCAGATCTGGACTTCCGTAAGGAAAAATTAAAGTTGACGAACGAGGAATTTACGGAGATTGCAAAACAGATTTCTGAGCATATAAAGTAAAAAGAGGGCTTTGCCCTCTTTTTTATTTTATGATGTTGTCGATTTTTTCGATAATTTGAGAAGGAGTGATGTTGTTCATGCATCTATAGTCTCCCCACATGCACTCCTTATTCCCGTAAACGGAACAGGGACGGCAGTCTAATGATAGCTGTACAATATTTTCTTGAGGTTGCTTCCATCCGTAAAATCCAGCGTAAGGGTGTGTTGCTCCCCATACGGAGACAACGGGTGTTGCGCATAACGAAGCTAGGTGCATGTTTGCTGAATCCATGGAAACCATAACGTCGAGCAGATTCATTACTAAGAGCTCTTGTCCTAATTTGATTTTGCCAGCCATCGAAATGGTGTTGGGATACTTTGTTTCCCATTCAGAAAGCAACTTCTGCTCGGAAGCACCTCCTCCAAAGAGGATTATCTTTGTGCTGGCTTGCAGGCTGAAGTGTTTAACAACCTCTTCCATTTTTTCGGGCGGGTAAATCTTTCCTTTGTGCTGAGCAAATGGGGCGATACCAATCCACTTACCCTGTTTTAATCCCGTAATGGTAAGTATTTGTTCGGTTAACTGTTCTTCCCTTGGGAATATGGTATCAAACTCAATGTTGATAGGAAATCCAGCTCGCTTAAAAGTGTTGGCGTACCGTTCGAAAGTGCTCGGTAGCTGTTTAAATTCTTTTTTAGGATATTCGGTTAGCTCTTTTTTTTCTTGTCTTCCTTTGTCGATGACAACAAAAGGAGTTCCTGTTAGTCTAAAAAGAATTTTAAGTAGCTTCGAGAAGATAACATTATGCAGGTCGATAACGACATCCCACTTTTCCAAGTTGTTCAACTTCCTAAAAAAACGAAGAAAATCAACGATTCCTTTCCTCCCTTTTCTGATTTCTGGGCCAACAAAATTTACTCCAATTTTATCAAAAATCGGTTTTACCCAAGGTTTTGAAACAACTGTTATTTCGGCATTGGGATATTGGCTTTTAATAGAGATAATGACAGGTACTGTCATTGCGACATCCCCCAGTGCCGATAATCGGATAACTAATATTTTAATTGGTCGCTGACTCATTCAAAAAAGGTCGATTTGTAAATAGGGTGCAAATGTACAAAAAGTCGATTGTCGATGAAAACAAAAAAGAGATGGAATATAGAATGAGTTTTAAATATTTACATGATAAAGAAAGCTAATCATGTAAGTTAGTAGAGGTTTTTTTGAAAACCTCTACCACTTTATTCTATTTCTTTGCGTAAAGAACGGGATTTAAAGATGGATCGTTGTACATCTTCATCTGCTTGTAAACCTTCATGTATCGTCTTCCTGCTTCGATATCGGCAATAAGCTGGTCGATGGCGCTGGATAAATCAACGCGCTGCTCAAGTAGAATGTTTAACTTTTTAGTGCATTGTTCTATATGGGCGCTATCCGAATCGGTTCGGTTAACTTCCTGCTGCATGTGGTAAATCTTAAGAGCAAGAATTGATAACCTGTCGATAGCCCATGCTGGACTTTCTGTGTTAATGACAGCGTTATCTAGAGGCTTGATAGCGGCATATTTTTCGAAGAAGTAGCTGTCTATCATTTCTACCAAATCGGTGCGGTCTTGATTGGATTTGTCAATCCTTCTTTTAAGTGCTAATGCCTCTACCGGGTCGATGTTGGGGTCGCGAATAATATCTTCCAAATGCCACTGAACAGCATCAATTCTGTTTTTGAGGTATAGGACGTATTCGATGGTTTGTTGTTCGTATGGATTTACAAATTCGCTGTCAACATGGTCTGCAATGTGATAATTTTCAACACACTGGTCGAATAATTTATTGCATAGTGCGCTAAACTCCATAGTAGTAAGGATTATAGTTTGGTAAACAAAAGTAGCTTATTCTAAGACAAACGCAAATTTGAAATTTCACTTTTGTTGTAATTGGAATGGATTAGGCTTATTTCAAACGTTTGGGGTTTTTGCTAATAAACTCAGTCCAGCTATTGTACTTATTGTCTGGGATTGGAGAGGATGACTGAAAGTGATGGCATACAGCAATTCCCAATGCATCGGTCGCATCAAAGGTTGATTCAGGAAGTTCTTTTTCTTTTAAAATACTTTTAAGCATTGCGGCTACTTGCTCTTTAGAAGAGGCTCCTTGACCCGTGATTGCCATCTTAACTTTACGAGGAGAATATTCAAATATTGGCATCTGACGGGCAAGTGCTGCAGCCATGGCTACTCCTTGGGCTCGTCCTAATTTTAGCATGGATTGCACATTTTTGCCATAGAATGGGGCTTCGATGGCTAGCTCATCAGGATGATATTGGTCGATAATGGACGTTACTTTTTCAAAAATCTTTCCCAACTTAAGGTAGTGATCTCCCATTTTTTTTAGATCGATAACCCCCATGCAAACCAACTTTATTTTTTGTTGGTTAACTGCAATTATGCCATAACCCATTAAGTTTGTTCCAGGATCGATTCCTAAAATTATTTTTTCCACGATTTTAATTTTTTGAGAAAACGTTATCCTTCTGTTGGTATCCAATGCCTGCTACTATGAGAAGTAAACCTAAAATAGTAGTCGTTTTTATTTCTTCTCCGGCTATAAAGTGGATGAAAATTAACGATATAAATGGAATGAGGTATATCATGAGGCCTATTTTTGCTGCTGATTTAGCGTATTTCAGCGCTTTTAACCAGAATAAGAAGCTGATTCCCATTTCAAAAATGCCGATATAAATGCTGCTAAATATTGCTGTTGTTGAGTAACTGTAAAAGTTTGGGATGAAGAGAGAGATCAGAAGAAGGTATGCGACTGAAAATCCAAAGTTAGTAAAAAGCTTAATAACAATGTCTCTAGTGTCTTTTACATTAACGATCCAGTATAAACTCCAAATGATAGAACTTGATAGTGCGAGTATAATTCCAACGGGATTCGAATTTTCAAAGATATTTAGATGTCCTTGAGATGAAATGACAGTAACCCCCGCAAAGCAGATTATTAAGCTAGTTAGCGTTGTCCTGGGTAACTTTTGGTGAAGTAAAGGTACTGCAAGTAGGGCTAAAATTAGCGGCCAAATCTGATTTATGGGTTGTGCGACCTGTGCTGGAAGTAAGGTGTATGCTTTAAATAGAATCAAGTAGTATAAGAACGGATTAAAAAACCCCATTAGAGCAGATCGTAATAGGTCTTCTTTAGTTTGACTAAACATCTTTTGAATTCCAACCAAAGGAACCATTGCTCCCATAATTATAAAGGAGGTGAGCGATGCTAAGAGTAGGATTTGAGGAATTGAGCAATGTTTAAGGGCTATTTTAAAAGCTGTCGCAACCGTGCTCCAGAAAAGGATTGTTATCGATGCAAAAAGAATGCTCTTTGTGGCGTTGCTCATTTTATGCTACTCAATTATTTTCATAACAGTTTTGAAGTAGTAGACCGCATTGGGGAAAAGTTCAGGAATCTGTTTTTCAAGAGCCGAGTGGCAAAGCGAATCGTAGATAAGGCTTTGCTGTGGGTCGCTGATTCGGATTTGAAGGGAATAGGTTAAGTCGTTTTCACCTCCTTGTAAAAGAACTCGGGTGAGTAGGTGACTTTTGCACACTCCAGAGTTTAATACAAAAGGGATGTAGTCTTTTTGTAGCCATTCAAGCCATGCTAAATCAACTTTTTTGTCGACGCTAAAGGTTGTGTTGATGATAAATCCAGCCATAAAAGTATTTTTCGGTGTCTAGAAAAAAGGCACATCGTACACAAACGATGTGCCTACATATTTAACTCAATAATTGTTGCTAGCAAATGTATTCGAATCCTGTATAAGGTTGTAAAGCCTTCGGAATTCTGATGCCTTTTTCTGTTTGGTTGTTTTCAAGTAGTGCTGCGACAATACGGGGAAGAGCAAGGGAACTTCCGTTAAGCGTGTGCGCAAGCTGTGTTTTCTTATCTCCATCGTCTTTGAAGCGAAGTTTAAGCCTATTTGACTGAAAACTTTCGAAATTTGAAACGGAAGAGACCTCTAGCCAACGTTCTTGTGCTGCAGAGTATACCTCAAAATCAAATGTTAGCGCAGAGGTGAAGCTCATGTCTCCGCCGCAAAGTCTTAGAATTCGATATGGGAGTTCTAACTTTTTTACGATGTTTTCAACGTGGGCAACCATTCCTTCTAAAGCTTTGTAAGACTCGTCGGGATGTGCAACTTGAACTATTTCAACCTTGTCAAATTGGTGTAGACGGTTTAGTCCACGTACGTCTTTGCCGTATGATCCCGCTTCTCTGCGGAAGCAAGGCGTGTAGGCCGTCATTTTTACGGGTAATTCTTTAGCGTTTAGAATTACATCTCTAAATATGTTTGTAACAGGAACTTCGGCGGTCGGTATCAGGTAGAAGTTATCTGTTGTAGCATGGTACATCTGACCTTCCTTGTCAGGAAGCTGACCCGTTCCAAAACCAGATGCTTCATTCACCATAAGGGGGGGCATAACTTCGGTGTAGCCTGCTGCTGTGTTTTCGTCTAGGAAAAATGCAATTAGCGCACGTTGTAGTTTGGCTCCTTGGCCTTTGTAAACAGGGAATCCAGCACCGGTAAGCTTCACTCCGAGTTCAAAATCAATGATATCGTACTTCTTGGTTAGCTCCCAGTGAGGAAGTGTGTTGTCTTTATTCAAGTTGGGCTTTTCACCGCCTTCCCGAACCACTTGGTTGTCTTCTGGAGTTCTTCCGGCCGGAACTTGTTCGCTAGGGAAGTTTGGTAGAAGCACTATTTTTTGATCTAAAAGAGATTCTACTTCCGAAAGGCGATCCTGCATTTCTTTTGTAGCCTCTTTCATGTCCAGCGTCTTTTGCTTAAGGGTATTTGCTTCAAGCTGCTTCCCTTGGCTGAACATCACCCCAATTTGGCGCGATATGTTGTTCATTTCTGCAAGGTTGGCGTCCACCTTGGCTTGTGTTGCTTTGCGCTCGTCGTCTAAGGCGATTATCTCATCAACAATTGTTGTCGCATCAAACCCCTTAACCGCAAGTCGTTTAATGGTTTGATCCTTGTCTTCTCGAATTTGTTTGAGGGTTAGCATGTGAGATATAGTTTATGTAAATTAAAATCTCCTGTTTCTGCAAACAAAGTTGCAAAAAAACAGGAGATCATAATAAGTTATTGTCGTAAATCTTTACCTACTCAGCAGAAATAGGTTCGATGTTTACGAATGACTTGTTGTCTTTTTTTCTGAAAGAAACAACACCGTCGATAAGCGCAAACAAGGTGTGATCTTTACCCATACCTACGTTAAGACCTGGGTAATGGCGTGTACCTCTTTGGCGAACGATGATGTTACCAGCCTTTGCAGTTTGACCTCCGAAAAGTTTAAGACCTAGTCTTTTACTTTCCGATTCTCTACCGTTTCTCGAACTACCGGCACCTTTTTTGTGAGCCATTGTCTTACTACTTTAAAAAGTTACGCAATAATATCTTCTACTAAAATTTGAGAAAGGTATGAACGGTGTCCATTACACTTTTTGTAACCCTTTCTTCTCTTTTTCTTAAATACGATAACCTTATCGCCCTTAAGATGAGAAAGAATTTTAGCATTAACTTTGGCGCCTTCTACTGCAGGTGCACCAATTTTAACCTGTCCGTCATTGTCGACTAGCAGTACACGATCGAAGCTAACTTGGGTTCCTTCGTCACCCTTGAGACGGTTAACGTAAAGCTTCTGATCTTTTTGTACTTTGAACTGCTGTCCTGCGATTTCTACGATTGCGTACATCGGTTCAGTTTAATTTGTACTATATCAATTCGAACGGCAAAAGTAGCAATAATGAATTAGATGTGCAAAATATGGAGGATTATTTTTTGAAGAATTCTTTAAATCTTACTTAAAAAAGTGGCATTCTTCTCAAACTAGATATAATTAAATTAATTACCTTAGCACCAGTATAAATGGTGTTTTAAAGAATTTCCGAGAGGATGCAGAAAGTTAAACTAAACGTACTAGGTATCTCGTACAGCCAAACTCAATCTGGCGCTTATGCTCTTGTCCTATCAGAAGAAGAGGGCCTGCGGCGTATACCTATTATAATTGGAGGGTTTGAAGCCCAGTCTATTGCTATTCATTTAGAGGGGTTAACACCTCCACGGCCGCTTACCCACGATCTTTTCTTATCCTTTGCAAGTTCGTTCAATATTGAGTTGCTCGAGGTGAATATTTATAGGCTTGAGGATGGTGTCTTTTATTCGCAGCTGGTGTGCTTTAATGGGGAAAAGGAGATAGTTATAGACTCTAGAACAAGTGATGCTATTGCGCTTGCACTAAGATTCAAGTGCCCGATTTTTACATTTCCCGAAATCGTAGACCGGGCTGGTGTGTATATCGATGAGGATGGATCGGAAGGAGAGGAGGCGGCTTCTATTACTTCGGATACTTCTGAAACGGTAGATTATCATGATAGCGAGTATGAAACAATGAGCATTGAGTCTTTGAATAGCCTGCTTCAGGAAGCTGTTGATATGGAAGATTATGAAAAGGCCTCATATATTCGTGATGAAATTCAGAAAAGGAGCAGAATGGAATAGCATTCCTTACTGCTCCTTGATTTATAAATTATTATTGTTTTGGCTAAAGTCATCAAGCGTGTAGTAAACGCATTTAAGCATCATTAGAGGAACACGCTGATTTTTTGACTGTTTGTAAATGTAAACTTCGTTGATCTTATTCTGGCTGTCAATCTTGTATTCTTCAATTAGTTCTTTATTGTCTCCTGTTTTTATTACTCTTCCTACCAGCTTCTCGTTGTTATAGTTGTAAGTAATAACCTCCTTGTTCTTTTTCTTTGGGAAAGTCTTCTCTTGGAAAATTATAACTCCATTTTTATTGTACTCAACTTTGGTTGTTGCTTCAACTTTAGGAGAGGCTGCTGTTCCTGTAAAATCATTTGAGTAGTTAAGGAGGATTCTTGTGTATTGAGTTTTATGCGATGGGGATATCATTTGAGAATCGACGCTAAATAGTAGCGAATCCTCAAATTCGTAGCTGTGTTGATGCGGGTTGTATGCATACAACTCGACTTTTTTTAACTTCTTGTCGATGTTTTTTAGGTTGCTTTTGTATTTTACGGCTAACACTGTAATCGAGTTTTCTTTTGATCGGGTGTAATAGTCGTTGGCCTCCTCTTTCGCTAAAATTTTAATGACATCCTGGCCTAAATGGTATTTTTTTGCGATTGTGATTCCTGGGTCATTTATTCCTAGGATTAAAATACCGTCAGCACCGTTGCTTTGTGCAACTTTTTTTAAAACAGATATTTGCCTATCGATATTAGGCGAGTCTGTTTTTTGCCTAATAACAGCCACCTTCACATAGTCTTGGGGTTGAATGAACCTATCTCCGTTATAAAATGCCTCAACGTAGTTGTTGTGGGCCTTAAATGGTTGTGCATTAAGCAAAAAAACGGATGGTGCATAAAACGATTCTACGCAGCTGGCGGTGATACAGGCGATGACTAATAGAAATGCAGTCTTTTTCATTGTCATACGTTTAAGGTATCCGTATATTAACAACTGAAAAAGTAAAAATATAGCTAAACTAAATCTTTATTTTCTATAGATTTGATGCAATCGGTAAGCTTATAAACAATTTCGTCTGCAAGGCTAAGATCTTGATCTCCCGAGTTTGGATTGGCAAATCCAATGCAGAACATTCCAGCGTCTTTTGCTGCTTTTACTCCGTTGGCTGAGTCCTCTATTACGATGCATTGTTCTGGAGCTAGATTAAGCAGACGGCTTGTTTCAAGAAATATATCGGGGCTCGGTTTGGTTTTAGGCACTTCATCTCCACTTACTATAATTTCAACTTTGTCTGAGATTTCAATGGCCCTAGCAACTATCTCAATATTATCTCTTGAGGAGGATGAGGCAATCGCTATTTTTAAATTTCTATTTTCGGCAAAATGGATGATGTCTCGAACTCCGTCGATGGGGCGTATGGGGGTTGATGTTAGGCGTTCTAGATACAGTTGGCGTTTGGTGGCATGTATTTCATTTTCAGATATGTCTTTATTGTAGCCGTACTGCTTTTTGATGATGCTCCACATTTCTTTACCTACTCCGGCAAATTTGATGTGCTCTTCATGGGGTAATTTTACTCCAAGTTTGCACAGTATTTGTTGCTCTACTTCTTTGTGTAAAGGCTCACTGTCAATGAGCACTCCGTCCATATCAAAAATTATAGCTTTAAATTTCATTATAAAAATAAGGGATGTTGGTTGCTAGTCTATTTTGTTGAGAATTTTTGTCGCTATATTTTTATCCTGCTCTAGCTGGAATTTTAGCGATTCAATGCTTTCGAATTTTTTTTCGCTCCGGATTCTTTCGACAAAAAGAATGGATATGGAACATCCATAAATTGTTCGATTAAAATCGAATATGTTGACTTCTATCGTTTTATGCAGGTTGTTGTTTATTGTTGGACGAAGGCCAATGTTTAGCATTCCTTTATGCGTGAAACCGTCAATTATAACGTTAACAGCGTAAACTCCATCTGCAGGGATTAACTTATTGGTGTTGTCAACTTTTATATTGGCAGTTGGGAAGCCGATTTGTCTGCCCAATTGATTCCCGTATTCGACGGTGCCTGATATAAAATATCTATATCCGAGGTATTTATGTGCTGTTGCGACATCCCCATTGGTTATGAGATTTCGTATTTTTGTAGAGCTGATGCTGATATCATCACTGGTTAGTGCATCTATTTTTTCAACAGAAATCCCATACTTATCTCCTAAACGCTGCATTGATTCAAAATCTCCCGTTCCGTTTTTGCCTATATGGTGATCATAGCCGACGATTAATTTTGATAATTTTAGCCAGTCTACAAAAAAATGCTTAAAAAAAGCCTCTGCAGAATAGTTTGACAGCTCTTCCGTGAATGGAATTACAACAAAATGTTCGAGTCCATTTTGGGAAAATAAGCTCGTTTTTTCTTCTAATGTATTAATTAGGTGTAATTCTGCGGTGTTTTTATTGAGAACGATACGAGGATGAGGCCAAAGTGTTAAAAGCAATGGAGTTGCCTCTAACTTTGCTGCCTCTGTTTTTACCTTATTTAGGATAGCCTGATGGCCTATATGAACACCATCGAAGAAGCCGAGAGCTGCAACTCCTTTGGCAGGAACGTCTTCTTCAAATGGTTTGTAGATTTTCATTTTCCTTTTTTTGCTGCAAATATAGCTTGCTTTTTAAAGAAATGTTTGCAGCACGTAAATCGGAGGCTGTGGGAAGTTGGTTTTAATCGTTTTTTTTTCGACTTTTAGCCTGTTTTAAAAGAAGATGATGTTTAAGCGATTGTTCCCATTTCTTTGTCTTGTAATATTGCTTGCCGCATGTGGTAGGAAGGATAAGGCAAATACAATTATAAGCGGAGTTGCTCCTAGTTTTTCTAACGGTAAGTTGTTTATTTCTAGAGTTACACCAGCAAAAAAAGTGCTGATGGACTCAGCCGTAGTAGATTCTTTGGGCAATTTTTCGTTTAGGCTATCACTTTCCAATCCAGACTTTTTTGAAATAACAGATCGATCTAAGACGGATGGATTAATCGTAGTTGCTTATCCGAATGATCGTTTAGATGTTGTGGTTCCTGACGGGAAAAAGCTGCCTTTTGGAGTTGTTAAAGGCTCTTTGGGGGCTGTTAGATTGAAAAATCTAAGTGATTCTCTTGCTCGATTTAAGATGCGTATAGCAGCCATTAAATCTCAATTTGACACGTTGAAGTATAGCTATAAGTACGACAGTGTTAGGACTGTTGTTAAAACTTTATACCTATCTAATATTGAAATCTATAAAAAGTATTTGAGAGCGTTTGTTAATGCTAATTCGGGTTCAATTGTTTCCATTCCTGCGTTATATCAGCGGATGGATTCCTCTCATTACTTTCTCTCAGAGCAGGCTGATTTGAAGTGTTTTTTATTGGTAGACTCTGTTTTGCATAGAAAATACCCTGACAGCCATATTGTGAAGGCTTTTCACAATCAAATGGCGGCCTTAAGGTCCCAGTTAAATAATCAAAAAGCAAACAAGGAGTCGATTGCAGAAGGGGCGGTTGCTCCAGATTTTGTGCTAAAATCGCTTGATGGAGATACTGTTTCTTTATCTCGGTATAGAGGGCGATACGTGTTATTAACTTTTTGGGCTTCATGGGCAAAGCCTTCTGTTGCACAGAATGCGAACTTAATTCAAGTTTATGCAAAATATAAGCCTTATGGTTTTGAGATTATACAAATCTCATTAGATAGGAACATGGATGAAATGCAACGCATGCTGATTCCTGAAATGAGGAAGTGGAAGCAGGTTTCGGAGTTTAAAATTTGGAACTCATCGATAGTTAAAAAGTACCGAGTTGCCAATATTCCATCCAATTTTATAATTAATAGGCAAGGTGTTGTAGTTGCAAAGAATGTACTGAACAAGAATTTGTATGATACTTTGCGATGGTACTTAGTTAGACCTTACCTTATCAAGCGCGATTCTCTTCGTGCTATAGCACCTAATGTTGAAAATACTACTGACCGATAAACGAATATAAATCTTTATGAGACAATTACTTTTATTTATAGTAGCCGCTGTTGTTTTTTCATCTTGCTCTAATAATTCTGCTAAGATCAAAGGGCAGTTCTCTAATCTTAAGGAGAAGGTGGTGTATTTGGAGAGGCTAGAGGTAGGTTCTTCTGAAATTATAGACTCTGTTAAAACAACAAAAGATGGGAAGTTCAAGTTTAATGTAAAGTTTGCTCCAGAACAGCAGCCTTCTTTTTACCTAGTTAAGGTGGATGGTAATAACTTTATTACCCTATTTGTAGAGCGAGGGGATAAAATTAAGCTTGAAGGAGACGCTTCAAAGCTCGAGTCTTCTTATGTTGTAACCGGCTCTAAAACTTCCGAGGACATTCGTACGCTATCTCGACTTCTAAATGTTACAATAAGTTCTTTGGATTCTCTTGATAAGCAACGCGTGGTTGGAAATGATTCTGTCGAGTATAAAATGGGAAAGGTTTTTGTTACTTGTAAGCGCGAGTTTATTAAGTACATTGTAACTAATCCAAAGAGCATGGCTAGCTTGTTTGCTATCTATTCTCAAATTCCAAGTAATACAAATATTTTTGGTACTTACGATGATGTTAACTACTACAAACTGTTGGCTGACTCGCTAAATACCGTTTATGCAAAATCGCCTTATGTTATTTCGCTAAGAAAGCATTATGCTCAGATGGCTAATGATTTAATGATGGGGGATTTGCTTAATTCAAAAAAGATAGAAACAGTAGGAGTGCCCGAGATTAGTATCAAGAATCATAGGGGCGAGCTTGTTAAGCTATCATCTTTGAAAGGAAAAGTGGTTCTTCTTGATTTTTGGGATCCAGCAAATGAAGAATCCCTTGAAGGAAATCTTGGGTTAGTCGGAGTTTATAATAAATATAAAGGTCGAGGATTTGAGGTTTTTCAAGTTTCGTTGGCTACGAAAGCGCCTTGGTTGGCCGCAATAAAGCGTCAAAATCTGCAATGGATTTGTGTGTCCGATTTTTTGGGAGCCAACTCGCCTGCGGCACAACTATATAATGTAAAATCTATCCCAACGAACTTTTTAATTGATAGGAATGGTGATTTAGTTGGTCGCAATCTATTTGGAAAGGAACTGGAGAATCAGATTAATAAAGTTTTAAAATAGCTAATGCAGAATAGGAGCAAGGTTTATTTTGCCTCAGATGTCCATTTAGGACTGCCTGGTGTGGAGTTGCCTTTGGAGAGAGAAAAACGATTTGTTAGATGGCTTGATATGGCCAAGGAGGATGCAAAGGCAATCTACCTCCTTGGCGATATTTTTGATTTCTGGTATGAGTATAAGAAAGTTGTTCCGAGAGGATTTACAAGATTCTTAGGTAAGCTGTCAGAACTCGCCGATGCGGGTATTGAACTCCATTTTTTTACAGGAAACCACGATATTTGGGCTTTTGATTACCTAGAACAGGAATGTGGTGTAAGGATTCATAGGGAACCTTATGTAACACGAATTGATGGCAAGGTGTTTTTTTTGCATCATGGAGACGGTCTTGGGAAGTATGACAGGAAGTATAAGGCCCTGAAAATGCTTTTTACATCAAAAATCGCTCAATTCTTGTTCTCAAATTTAGTTCATCCCAATTGGGCATTATGGTTCGGTCATAAATGGTCGTATAGTAGCCGCTATTCTAAAGGGATCGCCGAGACTTATCGGGGTGAGAAAGAGTTTATATATCAGTTTGCGGTAGAGGAATCTTTCAAAGGAAATTACGATTTCATGATATTTGGGCATAGGCATACACCTGTAGAGGTTGAATTGCCTAATGATGCTAAGATGTTCATATTGGGAGATTGGATAACGAGCAGTATTTACGCTGTTTTTGATGGAGAAAAAGTGGAACTCGTTAAATTTGATCGTTGATGAAATCTACTTTTAATCAGGTGCTCGCAGTCGTTAAAGATTGCTACAAGCCATCTTTAAAATCGGCTCTTTGGATTTTGAAGATGATGATTTCCATTTCTTTAGGAGTTGTTCTTCTTCAACATTTTGGGATTATTGAGCAAATATCAGAAGTAACCTCACCTCTCTTTAAGCTAGTAGGCCTCCCGGGGGAGGCTGCATTGGTTTATATTACGGCGGCGTTAGTTAACATATACTCTGCAATTGCCGTTATATCTACTTTTTCATTTGATGCGAGAGCGATTACAATGCTGGCAATTTCTAGCTTGATTGCTCACAACCTTATTGTGGAGACCGCAGTACAGCGAAAAACGGGATCTTCGGCTTGGGCCATGCTTTCGGTTAGGTTGGGGCTTTCTGTTATTTCTTTGGTGATTATGAACTTGGTGCTTCCCTCATCGTCTGGAGTTTTAGTTCAAAGTGGGATTGTCGAAAAGCCAGCATTAATTGATGCCTTACACAAGTGGCTGACATCATCCATTTTTCTTTCATTTAAGATTGTAGGTCTGGTATTTGCATTAAATTTACTTCAGCAAATTTTGAAAAAGTTGGGTATTATAGAGATACTCTCAAAGTTGCTGCGTCCTCTACTTTCGGTTTTGGGATTACCCAATAGAACTTCGTTTTTGTGGATTGTCGCCAATACATTAGGACTTGCATATGGTGCTGCAGTTATGATCTCGGAGGTCGAAAAGAAGAATATAGAAAAGGAGGAGGCGGATTTGTTGAACTACCATGTGGCTGTATCCCATAGTAATTTGGAGGATTTGTTCCTTTTTGCAGCGATTGGAGCATCCGTTTTTTGGATGTTAGTGCTTAGAGTTGGGCTTGCCGCTCTTATTGTTTGGGTGGTTAGGCTTACATTATATCGAAATCATAAGTTTGCGACTATATGAGGCAATATCACGATTTGCTGAAAACAATTTTGGCTGAAGGATCTGTAAAGAAGGATCGAACTGGTGTTGGTACTAAAAGTATTTTTGGGTACCAAATGCGATTCAATTTGGAAGAGGGCTTTCCTTTGTTGACTACTAAGAAGTTACATCTCCGCTCGATTATTCATGAGTTGCTTTGGTTTATCAATGGAGATACAAATGTCAAGTATTTGAATGATAATAAGGTAACGATATGGGATGAGTGGGCTGATGAAAATGGTGATTTGGGGCCTATTTACGGATACCAGTGGCGTCAATGGCATAATTTGGATGGAACTACAACAGATCAGTTGATGGAGGTGGTAGAATCGATTAAAAAAAATCCAGATTCTAGAAGACACATTGTTAGCGCTTGGAATGTATCCGATATCAACAAAATGAAGTTGCCTCCTTGCCATGTACTGTTTCAGTTTTATATTGCAGATGGAAAACTTTCGTGCCAACTTTATCAACGAAGTGCAGATGTTTTCTTGGGAGTTCCTTTTAATATTGCCTCCTATGCATTGCTTATGATGATGATGGCTCAAGTAACTGGTTTAAAATTGGGAACTTTTGTTCATACTATAGGCGATGCCCATATTTATATGAACCATATGGAGCAGGTTAACCTACAGCTTTCAAGGGCACCAATGGATTTGCCAAGGATGGTTTTAAATCCAGATGTAAAGTCTATCGTAGATTTTAAATACGAAGATTTTTCACTGGAAGGATATAATTCATACCCATCAATTAAAGCAGACATTGCCATATGATTGCGCTTGTAGTTGCAATGGCGGGTAATAATGCCATTGGAAAAGATAATCAGCTATTATGGCACATTTCTGAGGATCTTCAGTTTTTTAAAAAACTGACACTTGGGGGAACTGTTATTATGGGGCGTAAAACTTATGAATCGATTGGAAGACCGCTGCCTAAACGAAGGAATATAGTTATTACGCGCACTGAAGGTTATCTTGCAGATGGCGCTGAAATAGTTCATTCATTGGAAGAAGCATTGTCCATTGCTGAATCAGATGAAAAAGTGTTTATTATAGGAGGTGGCGAAATTTATAGGCAGGCTATAAGTTTTGCGGATATGCTTTATATCACGAAGGTTGATAGAACCTATGACGCCGATACTTTTTTCCCTGATATCGAATATTCGCAGTGGAAGGAGGTTGATCGGGTGGATTTTGAAAGAGGAGCTACTTATGAATATCCTTTTTCTTTCTTTACCTATAAAAAATTGTAGATTTATTATCCTTTGGTGTGTTTTTTGTATAATAGACTTAAATCTTAGATCTATGAAGAAAATATTATTTGGATTAGTATTGGGAGTTTCCTCTTTGGGGATTACTTCTTGTGAGTTGAATTCACCTAAATACGAGGAACCTCCTCAAGAGGTTGGGTACTATTCAACCAATAGATATTCGCATGCTATGTTTTTCGATGTTGTAAAACAAGCAATGGAAATTACAAAATTGCAGGTGGATAATCCTACTGGAGACAAGTTTCCTGCAGGAGTAACGGTAACCCCGGTCTTAGAAGGTGGTAAGTTGGTTAGCCTTACCGTAGAGTATTCAGAAATCAACGGTAGAGTTGGAAAGTTAGAAATTTCCTATACAGGAATTCCGTTTGCCGAGGGATCTAGTATGCTAATAAAACCGGTAGATTTATCTTATTCAGGGATAAAAATTGGTGGACCTACTAGGTTAGATTTTAAAGGCAAAGAAGATGCTAAGAGTAAGTTTGGAGTTATTATTGAGCGAGGAATTCTTACAGATAAGTTTGGAGCAGAGATCGCTTTTGGATGTAATTTAAACTGTGAACAAAAGGAAGGGAAGGTTACTGGAACTAGTGATGACACCTTTACCTTCTCTGGAAATGAGAATGGTGTTTTTGTAAACAAAGTTAGCTATAACCTGACGATCACAAATCCGATTGTTTATACTTATTCTTCTGCATATGCAAGTGAAGGGAAGGTTACAATGACTCCTTCTGGATATACAGAATCTTTTAGCATAGAGTTTGGAAAAGGTAATGCGCTAAATCATGTTTACTTAACCTACAAAGATAAATCTGGATTATACTATATATAAAGAAAAAGGCAGCATTTAGCTGCCTTTTTTATGCTTTCAACATTTGGTAGTTAATCTTCTCGATTTTTTGTTCTGCATATTCTTTAGTAACCGTAAATTCGCTGATTTCTTGTGAAGGAAATTCGAACATAGGATCGATCATGATTGCTTCGCAAATAGAGCGTAATCCTCTTGCTCCTAACTTGAATTCGACAGCCTTATCGACAATGTAATCAAGTGCTTCTTGAGAGAATGTTAGTTTAATTCCGTCTACATCAAACATTTTAACGTACTGCTTGATAATCGAGTTTTTGGGTTCTGTCAATATTTTGCGGAGCGCGTCTCTATCTAAAGGTTGGAGGTAGGTTAGCACGGGGAGTCGACCTATAATTTCGGGAATAAGTCCAAACGATTTTAGATCTTGAGGTGCAATGTATTGAAGCATATTTGCTTTGTTGATATTTGCAACCTTCTTGCTATTTCCGTAACCAACAACCTTTGTATTTAGCCGTTGGGCTATTTTCTTTTCAATACCATCAAAAGCACCTCCACATACAAATAGGATGTTTTTGGTGTTTACTTGTATCATTTTTTGCTCAGGATGCTTTCTGCCTCCTTGTGGAGGAACGTTGACTACAGAGCCTTCCAGGAGTTTTAATAGTGCTTGCTGCACGCCCTCTCCGGAGACATCTCTCGTAATGGATGGATTGTCACTTTTACGGGCAATTTTGTCAATCTCATCAATGAAAACAATGCCTTTTTCGGCCATGTCTACGTTGTAGTCGGCTACCTGTAGCAAGCGGGAGAGGATGCTTTCTACATCTTCGCCAACATAGCCAGCTTCAGTAAGAACTGTTGCGTCAACAATGGTAAAGGGAACGTGAAGTAGCTTTGCAATAGTTCTGGCTAAAAGTGTTTTTCCAGTTCCTGTTTCACCGACTAGTATGATGTTTGACTTTTCAATCTCTACCTCATCGTCTGCAATAGATGCGTGTTTAAGCCTTTTGTAGTGGTTGTAAACGGCAACAGAGAGGAATTTTTTAGCCTCATCTTGACCTATAACGTACTGGTCAAGAAATTCTTTTATTTCGCTGGGTTTGCGGAGTTGAAGGTCGTTAAGGCTGAAGGATCCTTTTTTCTTGAGCTCTTCTTTTACTATTTGTCCTGCCTGCTCAACGCAATTTTCGCAGATATGGCCTGAAATTCCAGCCAAAAGAAGATTTACATCCTTCTCTTCTCTACCGCAAAATGAACATTTTTTTCCGGCCATCTTTAATTAGTTTATTCAGATTAAGCATGTGTAAACCAAAAAAGAACCGCCTTTGGTGCGGTTCTTTTTATTTGGCTTATGCTGTTTATTTCGTAATACTTTTCACAAGCACCTCGTCAATCATTCCGTACTCCTTGGCTTCGAAAGATGTCATCCAGTAGTCTCGATCGGAATCTTTCTCAATTTTTTCAAGAGGTTGCTTAGAATGCAAGGCGATGATTTCGTAAAGCTCTTTCTTCAATTTTAAAATTTCCCTTGCGGTGATTTCAATGTCTGAAGCTTGCCCTTCAGCACCTCCCATTGGCTGGTGTATCATTACACGCGAGTGGGGTAGTGCGGAGCGCTTACCATCAGCGCCTGCTGTCAACAAAACGGCTCCCATTGAGGCTGCCATCCCGGTACATATTGTGGCAACATCAGAGTTGATGAGCTGCATTGTATCGTAGATGCCTAATCCTGCATATACAGACCCTCCTGGAGTGTTCAAGTAAATCTGAACGTCTTTCGAGTTGTCGGTAGAGTCGAGGAAGAGAAGCTGCGCCTGAATGATATTTGCGACATCGTCGTTGATAGGAACTCCTAAAAAGATGATGCGATCCATCATCAACCTCGAGAATACATCCATAGATGCAACGTTGAGTTGACGCTCTTCAATAATTGTTGGGTTGATGTAGCCACTGTGCACATGATGCATGCTGTTGTAGCGATGCAGCGTTAAGCTGCTTATCCCAAGATGCTTTGTTGCGTATTTGTTGAATTCGTTCATAATGCCTTCGACTGTTGAGTGTATGCTTAAAGGTACAACTATTTTTCGAATAGCTTGTCAAAATCTTTAAGGCTTACCTCTTTGTCTTCAACTTTTATGGATTCTTTAACGTTTTCAATAACCTTATCTTCGAATTTCTTCTCCACGATACGGCGTCTTTCTTCCTTGTTTTGAAGAATGTCTGTTGCATACTTGGTTATGTATTCTTCAGGAAGATTTCTCATGCCATATTGAGCAAATTGGTACGAAGCGTATTCTGATGCTGCTGCGATGAGCTCTTCTTCGCTAACCTCGATCTTGTTGTTGTTAATGAAGAATTCTCTAATAATTTGCCATTTAATGTCGTCAGCATATGATGCAAAATCCTTCTCAATATCTTCCTGAGAGAACTTTCCGTCGTTAATGAAGTAAATCCATCTTTTGAGGAAAGCTTCTGGTAGCTGAAGATCTGCTTTCTCAATAAGTTTAGTGCGGATATCTACATGAAGCTTATAGTCGCTTTCTTTAGCAAGGTTTGCACGGATTTCTTCATCAACCTTCAGAATGAATTCATCGTAGCTAGTTACGTTGCCTTCTCCAAATGCTTTGTCAAAAAGTTCTTGATTTACTTCCGCATTTTCGAAATTCTTAATCTCGGTAATGGTGAAGCTGAATGCAGGGTTGATGTTTGCGAGCTCTTCTTTTTTAATGTTAAGAAGTGCTGCTCTGTCTGTTTCGTTTTCGAAAATTTCGTTTACGTCGAATTCAAAGGTATCTCCTTTGGCTTTTCCTGCTATTTGGCTCTTAAACTCTTCGTTTGAAATTTGGCGGAGAGAGAATGCTGCATTTTCAATGCTAATTCCTCCTGCTTGAGAAAGATTTCCGCGAAGGAAGTCTTCTTTGCCTTCAACAGTATCTACATCTGTAAGCTTACCAAAGCGGCGTTGGTAGTTGGTGATGTAAGAGCTGCGAATTTCTTCGTCGATTGCAATGGTATAGTAGTTGACTTTATCTCTTTTGCTAAGCTTAATGTCAACAGCTGGAGCAAGACCTAGGTCGAAAGCAAATTCGAATGCGGTATCGTTGTCCCAGTCAATAAGAGTTTGGCTTTCGCTTGACAGGGGTTCTCCTAGAACTTTGGTGTCGCTATCTTTTAGGTAGCCTGAGATGGCTTCTGAAACTAGCTTGTTGATTTCTTCAACGAGGGCAGGCTTGCGGTACATCTTGTTGATGATTCCTGCAGGAACTTTACCAGGACGGAATCCGTCGATTTTTGCGTTTTTACGGAAATTGGCAAGTGCCTTCGCTAGATTTTCTTCGTAGTCGCTAGGCTCGATGTTAATCTTAAGCACTGCGTTTAGAGCATCAACGTTCTCCTTTGCAATATTCATTTGTTGACAGTTTAATGATGATCATTACTATGGTTCTACATTCTGTAGGCTGTTATCTTCAAAAAAACGATGCAAATTGCATTGAATTGATTTGATTATCAGAATATCGCCACAGCGTAAAATGGTTAGCAAAGGTATGAAAATCGCTTTATAGTTACAAACAATCTTTTGTAGGATTAACGTTTTGTTGAGTTAGGAAGTATACGTAAACGATAAAAGCCCCGATTTCTCGGGGCTTTGTGCGGATGAAGGGACTCGAACCCCCACGCCTCTCGGCACCAGATCCTAAGTCTGGCGCGGCTACC